>JAKBBE010000024.1 GCA_021826035.1 Pseudomonadota bacterium
ATCGTGGTCTACCTCAGCCGCAAAGCGCGTTTAAAGTCATGCTCCGTGCGACGCTCGAGGTACGTAAGGCGGTGATCTTCGCGACTTTCTCGGTCGTTCTCATTTTCCTGCCCGTGCTGTACTTGACCGGCGTCGCCGGTCGGCTGTTCCGGCCTCTGGCGCTGGCCTACATCTTGGCCATTGTCTCCTCGCTCGTCGTGGCGCTCACCGTCACGCCGGCCCTGGGTTTGATCCTGCTTGACCGCGCCCCGCTCGATCCCGCCGATCCGCCGCTGCTGGCGCGGGCTAAGCGTATCTACAGCCGCATGCTCGCCTTCGTCGAGCGGCATCCTCGCACCGTGCTGGTCTCGGTCGCCGTCCTCGTCGTCGGCGGCCTGGCAAGCGTGCCGGCGCTGCGCACCAGCTTCCTGCCGCAATTCAACGAGAACGATCTGATCGTGCACTTCGAGACCGCGCCCGGCACTTCGCTCGCGGCCACGACGAGTGTGGGGGAGCGGGCGATCCGCATCATGGAAAATCTGCCGGAGGTTGCCCACGTGGTGATGCACGTCGGCCGCGCGCATCTCTCGAACGGCAATGCGCTCACGAACAAGGCGGAGATCGACGTGGGTCTGACCACCGAGGGAAATGCGGACAGCGCGGCCGCCGAGCGTAAGATCCTGGCCGCCGTCAGAGGGGCTCCCGGCGTGCGCTGGTGGTCAAACACCTTTCTCACCGAGCGCGTTCACGAGACGCTCTCCGGCGTCACGGCCCCGGTGGTCGTGACGATCTACGGACGTCGTCTCGGCGCGCTGAACACGGATGCGTTGCGCGTAGCCGCGGCGCTGAGGCAGGTGCCGGGAGCGGCCGGCGTGCGCATCCAGGCGCCCCCCGGCACGCCCGAGCTCTCCATCCGGCTGGACCAGTCGGCGCTGACGCGCTACGGTTTCACGCGAGGCCAGGTCTTGCGCGCCATCCAGACGAGCTACAGCGGCCGTACGGTGGGGCGCGTGTACACGGCCGGCCGATCGTTCCCGATCGCCGTGGTGCTGCCGCCTGCGCTGCGCGCCGATCCGGCCACGGTCGGCGAGGTTCCGCTGATCAGCCCCACGGGTCTGGTCGTGCCCCTGGGGGTGCTGGCTCATGTCCGCGAGCGGGCGGGCCAATCCGTCATCCTGCACCGTGGTGCTCAGCGCGTGCAGATCGTTACGGCGAATGTCACGGGCAGCGCCGCGCGGTTTGTCTCTTTGGCGCGCCGCCGGCTCTCGACCGTGCCGCTGGCGCATGGAGACTACCTGCGGGTCGGCGGCACGGCGATTGCTTCGAGCCAGGCGCGGCTGCAGTTGTCGCTCGATTTCATCCTGGCGCTGGCCGCCATCCTGGCTCTGCTCTTCATCGCCCTGCGCGACGCGCGCACCGTAGGGTTGCTCACGGTGAATCTGCCATTCGCGCTCGTGGGCGGCATTGCCGCGATCTGGGCCGCAAGGCTACCGATCTCGTTGGGCGCGGCGATCGGATTCGTCACCGTCTTCGGCATCACGCTGCGCAACGCGATCATGCTGCTGTCGCATTATCGCACGCTCGTGATCGAAGAGGGCCGGCCCTGGAGTCGGGAGACGGTGGAGCTCGGTGCGATGCATCGGATGGCGCCGATCCTCATGACAGCTTCTGTGACGGCGCTCGGGCTGTTACCCTTGGCGCTGGGTGCACATCGTCCCGGTCAGGAGATCGAGGGGCCGATGGCGATGGTGATCCTCGGGGGCCTCTTCAGCTCCACCACGCTCACGCTGCTCGTCCTTCCTACTCTGGCGCTACGGTTCGCCCGGTTTGAGGCGGCGGACGAGTGGGACGGTGCAACGCAGATATCAGGAGGAAGGCCAGTCGCCTGATTGGGGGAGAGCGGCTATCCGAGTGAAAAGGACATCGACCGGTGTGCGGGGCCGGGCATCGAGCCGAGTCAACTGGAGGATTTGCTCGATTGTGGCGTCTTACCCGGTAGGCGGAGCAGAAGAAGAGCCGCTCCCGGTCTCGAGTCGGCTCAGCTCGTCCCAAGAGATGTCTTTCGTGCGAGGGGGTCGTGTGAGAAATTCCTTCATCGTTTTGGGCGTCGCCGGACTTTCACTCGCGCTGGGAGCGGCACCCGCTGCCCAGGCAACGCTAAGGGTTTCTCCGTTGCAACTGGTCGCAACCGTCAGGCTACCGCACGTCCGCGGCCGCATCGACCATTTCAGCGTGGACGTTTCTGGCCGGCGGCTCTTCATCTCGGCACTCGGAAACCAAACAGTCGAGGTGGTGGATATCCGGAACGAAAAGTGGCTACAAAGCGTGCCCGGAGTCAGACAACCGCAAGGCGAATACTACGCAGCCGGCCTCCACAAGCTCTTCACGGCGGACGGCTTGGGTGGCGATGTGAGAGTGTATCGCGGCAGCGACTTGCGGTTGTTGACCACGGTGAAACTCGCTCTCGGCCCGGACGCCGAAGCGTACGACCCTGTGACACGACTGCTGTATGTCGGCTATGGCGGTGGGGCCGCTGGCGTGAACTACGGTGAGGTGGGCATCATCAACGCCGTCACGGACAAGCACGTGGGCGATATCCGCACAGGTGCACACCCCGGGACCATACTGGTCGGACAGCCTGGGCGCGAGATCTTCATTACCGTTCCGAAGACGCACCAGATCTCGCAGATCGATGCTCGCACCGGGCGGATTGCGGCGACGTGGCTGTCCAAAGCGGGCAGCCCCGTGTCGCTTGCGCTCGATCGCAAGGACCACAGGCTGTTCGTCGGCACGCGCAATCCGGCTGGAATAGAGGTGTTCGACAGTCGCACCCACCGTTTCGTTGCGAGCCTGCCGAGCGTCGGTTTGATGGACGGGCTCTTCTACGACGCGCTGCATCATCGAATCTACGCCTCCGGTGGCCAAGGCTACGTGGCCGTTTATCGGCAATTGAGTCCCAACCGCTACCGCGAGATCGCCAAGATTCCGACGGGGCCGAACGCGCGGACGTCGCTCTGGGTGAGGCAGCTTGATCGTTACTACGTGGCTGTGCCCGAGAGCGGTGCCCGCGGCGCCAGAGTCCTGGTCTTTCAACCCGCCCCATGAGGGGGTCCGGCAGCCCTGCAAGCCGTGTGAGGTATCCCAAGATGAACAAGAAGCTTCCCCTCCTGCTGTCGGCACTGATGGCCGCCTCGTTCTTCACCATCGCTGGCGCGGCGGTCGCTCCGGTGCCGGCGATGAACGTGCCGCCCGCGAGGCTGCCGCTCGAGCTATATGAGAAGGTGCCGATACCGGGTCACTACGGACGGATCGACCATTTCGACGGTCAGGGCCGCATGCTGTATTTCTCCATCGTGGGCAGCAATGGAGTCGGCGTCGAGAACTGGTTCGATGGGAGCCTCGTGCATTTCATCCCCGGGGTGCCGGGACCCCAGGGCGAGTTGTACGCGCCGGGATTCAACGAGCTCTTTTCCGCGAGCTCTCACGGCAAGGTCTACATTTTCAACGCCTCGACGTACCAATTGAAAAAGACCCTCAGATTCAGTGGAGACGCTGATGACGAGGTCTGGGATCCGGTGCACAAGCTCGTCCTGGTCGCAGAAGGTGACTGGCCGAACGGTGGTATCGCGGCGATCAACCCGGCCACAAATAGCCGAGTGGGCAAGGCGTGGAAGATCGGTCACCATCCGGAACGCTTTGCGATCGAGCTGCACGGACCGATGATGTACGCCAACTGCCCCAATTGCGGTAACGCGGTATTGGCGATCAATCGCGACACCGGACAGGTGACAAAATGGGCTCTGCCCGGCGGTCTGCGCGGCAATTACGCGATGACGTTCGATGAGGCAGATCACCGGTTGTTCACGATCACGCGCAAGAATCCGATGTTAATTGTCTTCGATACCCTGAACGGACGGATCGTCTCGCTCGTGCCCGGCATTGTCGGTGAGGCGGACGACGCGTTTTACGATGCATCCCGCAGGCGGATTTACATTGTCGGAGGCCAAGGGTTCGTGAGCGTCGTTCAGCAGATGACGCCCAATCGCTACGGCTTGATCGCCAACGTTCCTACGAAGGTGGGCGCGCGAACGGGATACTTTGATGTGGGCATGGATCGCCTGTACGTCGGGGTGCAGGCGGAGGGTAATGTCCCTGCGGAGGTCATGGGGTTCGAGGCGGAGGACAATTGACCGAGACAGCGGGCCTGACCGCACCGCCCACGCCACCGCCGCGTGGGCGGTGGAGGCGTGGGCCCGCGGATCCAACGTTCAATCCCGATGTCGGCAGCCGCGGCGGACCTCGTGCAGCGCCCACCCTAATCCGTGCAGCCTCACGATGGCGGCGACCGGACTCAGCCCAAGCCCCTGCGGGGCACGTGAAGCTCCTGACCTCGCGCTCGGGGCTAAGTGACCGTGAATTGCAGCATCATGCCGTTGTCCTCGTGCTCGAGGATGTGACAGTGCAGCATGAACGGATGCTCCCGGGAAGCCGGTTGATCGAAGCGCGCAATGGTAAGCACCGTCGAGCCGCGCCTGACGAGCACTGTGTCCTTCCATCCGGCGAACTCCGGCGCGGGCGGCTTGCCGTCAATGCTGACGATCTGGAACGACACCCCGTGGTAGTGCATCGGGTGCGACATGTGGGAACGGTTCTCGAACTGCCAGATCTCCGTGCTGCCGAGCCTGACCGCCGCGTCGATGCGCCGCATGTCCATGTATTCGTGGTTGATGGAGAACCACTTCTGTCCGCCAATCCCGAGGCTCATCCCTCCGGGGCCGGGTGGGCCGGTCGGACGCCGCAGGCGCGCGGCGGCCTGCACGGGGGCCGCCATGATCGCCCGATCTGCCGCC
The DNA here is from genome assembly GCA_021826035.1 of Pseudomonadota bacterium. Next base: position 4,830 of record JAKBBE010000024.1, read on the forward strand.
TGCAGGGTGAAGCGCCGCACCGGCAGCTCCGATCGCAGGGGCTCGACGGGCGCCAGCCGTGGCGGTAGGCGGGTCTGGCGTCCTGATGGGCCGGCCACCCGCAGTTGCAGCACATCGAAGACGCTTCGATCGAGCGCGTCGGAGTCCATGCGCATCATGCTGAGTGACGGCACGATTTCCTCGGAGTAGCTGCGAAGCGCGAGGCTGCGGCCCTGATCTCGCGACAGATCCACCATGATCTCGGCCCGCTCGCCCGGAGCGAGCAATAACCGGCGCACGGGCACCGCGCGGGGCAGCAGACCGGCGTCCGAAGCGATCACGTGAAACTCCCGCCCATCCTCGAAGCCGAAGTAGTAGATCCGCGCATTCGATGCATCGAGCAGCCGCAGCCGGACCCATTGCGCCGGGACCTCGGCGAACGGCTGCTCGCGGCCATTGACGAGAATGCGGTCGCCCTTCATACCCATGCGGTCCATCGCGTGAGTCATGTAGGCTAGCGTGCCGTCCGTTTCAAGTGCCCGGTCTTGCACGATCACCGGGACGTCGTCGATCCCGTAGGCGTCGGGCAGCCCGGGCGGAGTGTGCGAGGGATCGTCGACCACCAGCAGTCCGGCGAGGCCGGCGAACACGTGGGCGCCGGTACGTGTTTCCGGGTGAGGGTGGTACCAGAGTGTTGCAGCCGGTTGGTCGAGCCGGAAAGCGTAATGAAAGGTGGCACCCGGCGGGAAGAGGCTATGTGGTCCGCCGTCCATGCTTCCCCTGACGTGGGCCCCGTGCCAGTGGGTGGTCGTGCTCTGATCGATGCCATTGAGGACGTCGATCCTCACCGGCGTGGCGCGCGGCACACGCAGCGTGGGCCCGAGATACGAGCCGTTGTATCCCCAGGTCGGCGTCTGCCTTGCCGCAATCAGTGACGTGCGGCCGGGTGCCATCCGCATGTCATAGAGCCGCGAACCGTCTGGCTGCCGCTCACCGCTGAGTTGCGCCGGAATGGGGAGTGGGCGCGCGAAGGGTATCCCGTGGCGGACCGCCGCTCGCTCCATACCCGCCATGCCCGGCATGCCCTTCGCCGCTTGAGCGATGGCTCCTCGCACTAAAGGCGGCGCCATCCCGGCCAACCCCAGCCCGCCGGCCATCCAACCGATGCCGCGCAGGAGCTCGCGGCGCGAGGGGTTCGTACTTTGTGACTTCTTCACGGCTACCCTCCGGAGAATGGTGGCGCAGGCGCTTGCCTCGGGCGCGGCACCAACGCAGCGAATTCGCCACGATTCCGATGCGCACGACAAGGGTCGTCTCGCTCTTGCACGATTATCACCGTGACGGCTCAGCGCAGCAGACGGGCCGCGATGCTCGGCGGAACCACGACATTCGGCAGGATTCCCGCGATCAGCGCTCCCGCGACGCTCAGGGCGAGTCCGGCCGACGAGTCGAGGTCCGCCGCGAGGCGGTCGTCGTGCGCTGGTGCCTCGAAGTATAGCGAGGCCGCGACGCGCGCGTAATAGACAAAGGCCGATCGCCATGTTGACTACCACGACAGCGGCGAGGCAGGCCATGCCTGCCCCCATCGCGGCGGAGAGCGGCAGGACTTCCCCCGCGAACCCCGCAAGCGGCGGAATTCCAGCAAGCGAGAGCAGTGGCCCGCCGCGTGAGGCGGCACGCCGCCCACGGGTGACTCGGGCGGTCCTCAGAGCCGGCTGTGAGGCTCCCGGCGGAGCTCATTCCGCCCTCATTCGCGCGCGGTCTCCCGCGCCGGTAGAACCAAGGCACGAAACAACTCGTCGGCCGAGGAGGGGGGCAGGCGGGTGAGCCGTCGAGCCACCAAGGCAGGACAAGAACGAAGGTCGCGGCCACGTGTCGGGCGAGGAGCTGCGGCGGAATCCGGCTGCGCTGGCCTGTTCGATCCTCGCGAGCCGTCATGAGGTCCCGGGAGATCGATTCCACCAGGATCTGGCGCAGATGCTCGTGCAGGATCGCCCGGCCGCGCGCTCGCGCGCAGGCGCGGGCTGCCGCCGCCGCGCAGGCCGAGCCACCCGTACCAGTTCCCGGAGATGGCTGACGCGCAGCTCATCCTTGCTGCGAAAGTGGGTGTAGAATGTTGATCGTCCGATATTGGCGCGAGCGAGGATCTCGCCGACCGTGATGCGGTCGTAGCTCTTGGCGCGCAGCAGCGCTCCGAGCGCCTGATGAAGCGAACCCAGGGTTCTTTGCGTGCGTCGATCCGCGCCGCGCTCGCTCCAAAGCGCGGCGCGCGGCCGTGGAGGTTGCCTTTCAGGGTGCCATCGCGCAGACGTTGCCGCTCCCGGATGCGAGCTTCGATGTGGTGCTCGCCACACTGACGCTGCATCACGTTGGCCGTAACCGACGGCGGCGGATTGCGCTTGAGATGCGTCGAGTCGCCACGCCTGGCGGCAGCGTGCTCGTCGTCGAGTTTGCCCGATCCACACGGAAGGCGACAGGAATCTTCGGTCAGTTCCATCGCGGGCATGGTGCGGTCGCTTTGAGCGAGCTCCTTGAGCTTTTCGGCGACGCCGGCCTCGTGGTGCGAGAATCCGGAACGATGGGCGCTCACGACCTGCACTTCATCCTGGCCGAGGCACCGCCTTCCTGAGAGGATCGTCCGGTGCGCCGCCCCGATTGCCGGACATTTCTTCAGCTGAATGCCTCTTCCGGGGTCGGTCCCGGGTCGGGATGCTTCGCGATGTATCTCTCGTGCAGCCTGATGAGCAGGTAATAGACCACCGGTGTGGCGATCAGCGAGAGCAGCACGGAGAAGCACAGCGCGCCGATCACGGTGATGCCGAGGGGCTGCAGCATCTGTGCGCCGGCACCGGCGCCGTAGGCGAGCGGCACCATGCCGAGCGCCGCGGCGAGCGAGGTCATGAGGACGGGCCGGAGCCTGCGATGACCGGCACGTACCAGCGCCTCGACGAGTTCCACGCCCTCGGAGCGCAGCTGCCGGCAATAGTCGAGCACCAGAATGCCGTTCTTCGCGACGATGCCGACGCCGATGATCGCGCCCAAGTAGGACACGATATTCAAGGTGATGCCGCTCACCCAGAGCCCCACCATTGCTCCGAAGAGCGCGAGTACCGCGCCGAAGACGATCGCGATCGGCTCGTGGAAGGAGCGGAATTCGATCACCAGTACCGTGAAGACGAGCAGAATGGCGGCGAGCAGCACGACCATGAGGTTCTGGAACGACCGCTGCTGCAGCCGGTAGAGTCCGGCGTACTGGACGCTCCCGGGCGGAAGCCAGTGGTCCTTGGCGAGCGTCGCGCGTACCTCGCGCATGGCGGTGCCGAGGTCGACGCCCTGCAACCGCGCCGAGACGATGTCGTCCTGGCGCAGATTGTCGCGATTCAACTCCACCTCATTGGGCCGCTCCTGCACGGTCGCCACCTGACTGAGCCGCACGATCGCGCCCGTCGGTGTGCGCAGCGGCAGTTCATCCAATTCGGAGAACCGGTCGACGCTGCTTGGGGCGGCGAGCACCCGCACGTCGACGACCCGATCGCCGTGCAGCACATACGAGGAAGTGCTGCCGAGCAGGGCGTTCTTGACCGCGTCCGCGATGTCCTGCGCGGTCAGCCCGAAGCGCTCGGCTTGTGCGCGGCGCACCCGCAAGTCGATGGTGGGTCCGCTGACCACCAGGCCATCGAAGGTATCGACCAGGCCCGGGATCTTCTTGATCTGCGCCTCCACCCGCGGTGCGGTCTTCTCGAGCCAGCCGAGGTCCGGGGAGAAGAGTCGGATCTCGACGGGGTAGGGTGCAAGCTGCAGGTCGCCGACGAGATCTGTGAGAAACCCCTTGAAGTCCCAGCGGATCATGGGGAAGCGCTGGTCGAACTCGGCGCGCAGGCGATCGAGCACCTGCTCGGTGGTGTGCTTGCGGTCTGGCTTGAGCTTGATCAGGAAGCTGCCGACATTGGGCTCGGCGAGAAAGGGGCCAAGCTGTGTGCCGAGCCGGCGCGAATACGCCTGCACGTCGGGATCGGCGCGGATGAGCCGCTCGGCCTCATCGAGTTCCCGCGAGGCCTCCGCGAGGCTCGTGCCCGGGAGCGCCGCGAAGTCAATATTGAAGCCGCCCTCGTCGAATTGCGGCAGAAAGCCCGTCTGCAACTGCCCGTAGATCAAGATCGCGCCCACTGCGATCGCGGCGCAGGCGAGCAGCGTCAGCCCGGCATGCCGCAGGGACCAGCGCACGGCACCTTCGTACGTCCTGAGGATGGGTCTCAAGATGAAGCCGCCTTCCTCACCGACCTGCTTGCCGCCGCGAATCAGCCAAGCGGCCAGCGACGGGGTCAGCGTCATCGCGAGCAGCAGCGACACGAGGAGCGAGACCACCATGGTCATTCCGAGGGCGCGGAAGAACACCCCGGCGAGCCCTGGCAGGTACATGAGGGGCAGGAATACCACGACGGGGGTGAGCGTCGAACCGATGAGCGCCGTCAGGATCTCGCCCATGGCCTCCTGGATCCCCGCGAGGCGCGGGCCGCCGAGGGCCAGGCGGTGGCACATCGCCTCGACCACGATAATGGCGTTGTCGATGATGAGGCCGATCGAGGCGGCGATCCCGCCGAGCGTCATCATGTTGAAGCTCATGCCGGCGAGCTTCATCGCGACGAAGGTGATGAGCACTGAGATCGGGATGGTGACGATCGCCGTCCAGACGCTGCCCCAGTTCCTGAGGAACAGATACAGGATGACGGCCGAGAGGACTAGTCCGAAAATGACCGCGTCCCAGACGTTGCTGATGGAGGAGCGCACGAACGAGGACTGGTCGTAGAAGAACCCGAGGTGCATGTCGGGCGGCAGCTCGCGGTGCAGCAGCTGCAATTTCGCCTGCAGCGCTTTCGCGATGGCGGGCGTGCTGGCGTTCGTGTGGCTCTCGATGTCGAACAGCACCGCGGGATGGCCCTGGGCGGTGATGTTCGTATAGGCCGGCGCCGGTCCGCGCACGATGCGCGCCACATCGCGCACGCGGATCGGATGGCCGCCGCGGTCGGCGATCACCACGTCACCGATCTGATTGGCCGAACACACCCGGCCGTCGACCGTCGTCAGGTACAGCCGATAGTTCTGCGGCAGGAACCCGGCGGAGGCCACCATGTTGTTGCGCCCGAGGGCGGCGGTCACATCCTGCAGCGCGAGATGGGCAGCCTGGAGCTTCAACGGATCGACCACCACGTGGTACTCCGGCACCCGGCCGCCGACGATCTCCACTCTGGATACGCCGGGGATCTGCAGAAAGAGCGGCTTGATGGTGTAGGTGGCGGTATTCCACAGATCCATGAGGTTGTGGTTGCTCGCCGTCAGGCTGATGCCGATGATCGGGTAGCTGAGTGAGAACCCGACGCGCTCAGCGCTGGTGACCGCCGTGGGCGGCAGCTCGCTGCGCATCTCGGAGAGCCGCCCGAGCACGTAGAGCTCCGCGCGGTGCATGTCCGTGCCCCAGGCGAACTTTACGTTGACGATCGCTGATCCCCGGGTGGTGGTGGAGAGCACCGAGGTCACACCCGGAATGCTCTTCAGGGACTGCTCGACCGGGCGTGTGATCGTCGCCATCATCTGATCGGCCGGCATGATGCCATTGCCGATGTTGACGACGATGCGCGGAAAGGCCGTGGCCGGAAACACCGACGAGGGGGTCTTCAGTGCCGCGAATACTCCCGCGGCGCAGAGCACGACCGCGATGAAGGCGATGGCGATGGTGTGCCGAATTGCGAACCGGCCCAAGGGCGAGCCCGTGCTTGCGGGTGCAGGGGTACTCATTCGTTGGGACCATCCGTTGAGAGCGGTGAGGCGGCCTGGCCGCTCAAGGGGTCGACGATCTGGATCGCGGTCCGGTCCGGCAAGCCATACGCGCCCGCGGTCACGACGCGAGTGCCGGCCCGCAGGCCCGGACCGGTCACCGCCACCCAGCCGCCTTCCCGCAGACCGGCTTCCACGGGAACGCGGATCGCCTCGCTGCCGCGCACGATGGAGAGGACGCTGCGGCCGCCTACGATGTTGCCGATCACGCTCTCGCTCGGCGCGGCCAGCGCGTTGGGCTCAGTCTTCGTCACGACACGCAGGTGAACATACTGGCCCGGCCGAAGACCGCTTTTGGCCGGCAAGCTCCCCCAGGCCATCACGGTTCCATCGTTCGCGCTGACGGTCGGGCTGACATAGGCGAGCGTGGTTGAGATCGGCGTGGCGCCCAGCACCTGCAAGGGTTCTCCGGGCGCGAGTTGCGAAGCGTCAGCTTCGGGAATGTCCGTCCGTACGACGAGGCGGTCGACGTCGATCACCTCGGCGAGTACGGTGCTCGCATCCACCGCGGCACCGGGTTTCACGTTGACGCTGACGAGGGTCCCGCTGAGTGGGGCTGTGACGCGCAGCAGCGCAAGTTGCGCCTGTGCGCTCTGCAGCGCCTTCAGCGAAGCGTTGTGCTCCGCGTACAGCCGCTTCAGCCGGGTCACCTCCTGTTCCGCGTAGCTTTCGGTCATTGTGCTGGAATTCAGCTCCATAAGCAGCTGGCCGCGCTTGACCCGCTCCCCGGCGGCAATGGCCACTTGGGTCACGACTCCGCTGACGGGTGCGGCGACCGCCGCGGCGGCTGCGGGGCGCTGCGGTGTTGCCGGTGCCGGCTCCACCACGCCGTAGCCGTCTACGTAGCGGTGCAGGGTCATGCGCCTCAACTCACCGACTTGAACGGTGATTCTGGGAGCCTTGGGCGCATCGGTTCGCTCAGCGGCCGCAGAACTCCCGTCAGGCGAGCTGAGGAGCGCGAATGCGCCTAGCGCGAGCGCCAAGGCGGCGATGCCGCCGGTGATCAATGTGCGGGATTTCATGGGCGTGTAGGGATGTTCTGTGTGGATTGCAACTGGGAGGGACGCAGGGTGAGCGGGCTTTGCACCGCGTCCTGCAACGCGCCGAGCGCCTGCTGAGCGGCAAGTCGCGTGACGAGCTGATTCTGCGCCCCGGCATAGAAGGCCACCTCGGCGTTGGCGAGGTCGAGCGGCTGCAGCTCTCCGGCGCTGACTTGCGCGCGTATGGACTCAAGTTGGCGCGTCAGGCTCGCGAGCAACGACTCGGCCGTCCTCACCTGCCCGAGTGTCGAGCGGTATGCGGCGAGCGTGCCGTCAATCTGTGTCACGGCCGCCGACTGCACCCCGAGGAACCGCGCGGCCGCCAGGCGGCGCCGGGCTCTCGCTTGGGCGATGGGACCCTGGTTCTGATTGAGGACGGGCAACGTCAGGCTGAGGCCGAGCTGCCATTCGCGATCGCCGGCGAGCTGCGAGTTCCAGGCATAGCCCGGGCCGAGGGCGATGTTGGGCCACTGGCGCGCGATCTCGAGCTTCAGGGCCGATTGGCTGGCCGCATACTGCGCGAGGGCGGCCCGCACATCGGCGCGGCCGAGCAACGCCTGCTGCCGCACCGCCGGCCGGGTGAGATCGCGCGGGAACCGCTTGAATCCGGCGAATGAGAGATGCACTCCCCGCAATGCGCTCACCGGTACCCCGATCGCGCCGGCGAGCGCGATGCGCGCCTCGCGAATCCGGCCCTGCTGCGCCTGCTGGGCGAGGGTCGCATTGTCGAGCGCGATCCGCGCGCGGGTGACATCGTAGCTCGACACCACGCCGGCTCTGAATTGGCCTTCGAGCAGGTTGAAGACCCGCTGTAGCGCGGACACCTGCCGGGCCAAGAGCGATTCGGTCTGCCGCGCCGTATAAAGCGCGAGCAATGCGCTGCGCAGACGGCTGCGTACGCCCCAGACTGTTCCGACGAGATCCCAGCGTGCGGCGGCCGCGAGGTGGCGCGCCTCGGCCATACGATCGCCGCGCCGGCCGGCAGTCTCGATCGGCCAGTCGAGGGCGACCGGCACGATCCAGGGACTCGGCACGGCCGGAACCCCGGAGTCGTATCCCGGGGTCAGCGAAAGAGACGGGTTCGGACGCTCGCGGGCCGTGACCCGTGCGGCCTGGGCCGCGAGCAGCTGGGCGCGAGCAGCGGCGAGCGCGGGCTGGTAGTAAAAGGCGGCCAGGGTCAACGCCTTGAGATTCCAGGGCCGCCCGCGAGCCGGCAAGTCGATATGATTGCTCGCCAGGAACTTCCCGAGCCCCGGATTGGCGAGCGAGCGGCTGTCATAGCTCGCGAGCGATCCGGCGGGGGAGATGGGCCGCGGCTGGAAGGTGGCGCAGCCGGAGAGAAGCCCCAAGGCGAGCAGCCACAGGCGCCGCGTTCTGAAGGCAGTGGGCATGGATTTGGCGCTTATCGGGATCATTAAGATGGTAATACGCACGAGAATGCGCTACCCCTCTCGAGACCCGATAATCAATCCGCCGCGAGGGTTGCGCGGCTCGTGTGCGTATTACGCCATAGAGGAAAACTGATATGATCGAGCGAGACATCCGAGCCCTCGCCGCCCGCGAAACCGATCACCCGCTGGAACGGCTCGAGGCCGACATCTGGGCGAGAGTGGCGGTGCGTGAGGAGGGCAGGCGACGATCGGCACGCCTTCTCGTCCTGCAGGTGACGCTCCTTGGCATTGCCTTCAGCGTAAGCGCCCTTGCCGGGTATCAGGCACGGCCGGCAAAGAGCTCCGAGCTGAGCGTCTTTTCTACGCATACGCCCATGAACCCCTCGACGCTGTTGGCCGAGGGCAACCCTTGACGAGCCTTACGCGCACGGCGCTGGCGGTTCTGGCGCTTACGATCCTCGCCGCGGGGGCGGGCGGCTGGCTTGGGGTGCATTACGGATTGGCGGCGAGCCGCTCGCCGACGAGCCTCAATCGGCTCCTGCACCATGAGCTTCATCTGACCGCTGATCAGAAGCGGCAGCTCGCGGTGCTGGAAGCCCGCTACGACGCACGCCGCAAATTGCTGGAGGCTCAGGCGCGCCAGGCCAACCGCGAGCTCGCCGCCGCCCTTCTCGCCAGTCACGAGTACGGGCCCCAGGATGAGCACGCGATCGACGACCTCCATGTCGCCATGAAGGCGCTGCAGGTCGCCACGGTCAAGCACCTGCTCGCCATGCGCGCGGTGCTGACGCCGGCGCAGGCAGCGAAGTTCGATAAAACCGTCGCCGCAGCGCTCGACTCGGGCCGGCGGTGACCGACGGTCAGGACGAGGACGAGCGGCAACTCGCGGCGGCCGCCCGGGCCGGGAGGCGCGCAGCGTTCGATGAACTGGTTCGGCGGGAGAAGGGGCCGCTCTATCGATTCGTGCGCCGATACGTCGGTAACGCGGACGATGCCTACGACATCGTTCAGGATGCGTTCGTCTCCGCGTGGCTGGCCCTCGAGCGCTACGACAGCCGGCAGCCGTTCGCATTCTGGTTGCGCGCGATAGCGCTCAACAAGTGCCGCGATCACGGCAGGCGACAGTCGGTGCGCCGCCGGATCCTGATGTTGCTCTCCTTCGCCTCCGGGTCGGCGGGAGAAGCGGAGCTGGATGCGCCGGAGCAGCCGGAAGCCGACGAGGAGAGGCGGCTTCGCCGCCTCGATCAGGCCATCTCCGCCCTGCCAAAGCAGTACAAAGAACCGCTGCTGCTCACCACCGTCAGCGGCCTGACACAGCAGCAGACGGCCGAGCAGCTCGGGACGAGCACCAAGGCGATCGAGATGCGCATCCGGCGCGCGAAGAGGAGTCTCGCCCTGGCGCTTTCGGATGCGGCCGCTGACGAAGGCCGAGGCGAAGAGTAGCGGATACTGCCTTCTCCTTACCCGACAGTAGGGATTGCCGGCTCAGGTCAACCGGGGGCGGAGGAGGCCGCTGAACGGTCGATCCCGCGATGGCGACATGGAATCGTGATCGTGATCCACACAGGGTTTTGCATGGCGTTAGAATTACGGGCCGCGGGCGCGGTCCGGGGTTTTGTATCGACGGAGATGAAGTGATGGCGGATGAACACGATGGCGCTGCACGGCCGATGTCTGTCCGCAAAACAGCAGCGTGGCCGGGTTTGCCGTAACGCTGGCGGCATTGCTCGGGCTTTTTGCCGGTGGCTCCTGGGTCTACACCCACGTGGTGGGAAGGCTCTTCCTTCAAGCACAAAGTGGAGTTGCTCTACTCTTGCCGTTCCCCGCTGCCTCAGCGCGAAGAGATTGATAACCTCATCTCCCCGGCCCAGGCGCTTCTCCTCCAGGAGCCGGGAGTCATAAAGGCCTGATCTCATTTGCTCGGCCGCAGAGGCGGGCTCAAGAATTTCCGTCTTCAGTGCCTGTTTATCTTGACTGCAAGAGCTGCGCCGCCTCTTCATCTTCATCGCGCTCCTCGCGGCTGGACAGTGTTGGGCACAACCCGCCCCCGGGAGCCGCGCAGCTGCCGCCTCCGGAACTCCGAATTCTTCGGTTGGGTCGATACATAGGAATCCCGCAGCCGGGCAATTGCATGGGCCGCCGCCTCGCTGATGTCGAGGGTCTGCACCGGCATTCATTGTCGGGATGCATCCGAATGCCGCGCGGCGAGCGCTCTTCTGCTTGGCCGCCACGGCGCGGTCCATTGATCGCTCGGTGTGCTCCAGCGCTTGAGGGAGGCGGGCGGTGTCCTACGCTCTCATTCCCGGGTACGTTATGGCAACTGGGGTTCCGCGCACCTCCGATGTCTCCAAAATGAGACGGCGGTCTCGGAGATCGCGGAAGTGGTGCGCAAAACTCTCAAAAATAATCGCCGGGGAATCATTGCGTGATCCGATCGAGGACAGCGACGGAGGACTCAGCTATCCCGAAGCTCACGGCTGCCGTGCGCTATCTCGAGGAACAGTTGAGCGCGAGCGGTGTCAAACTCCTTCCGTCGAGAGAATGCCTGAAGGATCTTGCGCTCGATGCGATCGATGCAACCCGTCGAACTCAGCGGCAGGGCGAGTCCTACATCACGTGTGTCTGCCGGCATCTGGACGCGAGAGTGCGGTTCATCATCCTATGGACGAGTACTGACGAAGCGTTTGATCAGGCGGTCTGGCGCGAGCTGGCCGGGATCGCCCGCAAGCACGCATTGCCGCGCCCATGGAGCTCGCAGTGCAATTCTCCAGCGAGGCGATGAGCTCGTTTTCGCTGCGTCGGAAATAGGAGGGCTCATGGCGCGCAGCGACCGCGTGGTGTCTGGATATGATTTCCTCGACCGGCACGCCGAAGTCATCGAGCGGCTTGTGCCGGGCATACGGGCGGTGGCGTTCTTCGACGCCCGAGGCAGACCCCTGAGAGGTCACGGGCCGGTACCGCTTACGCAAGTTCGCCTGCAGGTTCGCTCCGTCCTCAAGTCCACTGCCATCGGGTCAGGCCGCCGCCCCGTGGGCGCCATGCTGCCGGTCACTGATTCCGAGCGCGCGGTAGCGTTCCTTCTGTACGCAGGAAGCGGAACCCGTGGACCGAATCGAACGGCATATCCCGTCGCGGGGGTGTGTCTGATTGTCTTTCACGTCACCGCTGGCGGGGAGTGTCCGCCCGTCGAGACCCTGCAGGCGCAGCTCGAACCGGCGCTGGCCTGCGTCGGGGATCACCTGGCGCGGTACGCCGCAGAGAACCGAGGATGCGCTGCGGACGAGGGCGTGCGTGATCTCGAGTGGCTGTATGAGGTCACATCGCCCGTTCCCCATCGAGGCGCAGCTCAGCCCCGCTCCGATCACGGTGAGCGACTGGCGAAGCTGGTGGGCGCCACGGTAGCGCATCTGGAATGCGCGCTGTGCGCGCTCGTGGTGCCGGAGAGACACTTGCGAATTATCCACACCGCTGAGGCGGCCTCTGGCGCCGAGGATGCGCTCCGGCGTCTCGCACCACCGGTACTCAGCTGGATTCAGAACAAGAATCGACCCCTGGTGGTTAATAAGACGACGACCTGGAACAGGGGCGCCGCGGCGAGGGGCGCACCCTTGGCCGTGAGACTCCTTGCGGTGCCCGTGAACGGGCACGGGAGCCTACCGGCGGGCGCGCTGCTGCTGCTGCGCCCGGAGGATGCGCCCGAATTCACCCGAAGACATCTCTCGCTGCTGCAGCACCTGGGCCGGCACGTGGCGTCCCTGCTCGAGACAGACTTCGATGCCCTGACGGGCCTGCACACCCGCTCGAGCGCGCAACTCCATGTGGCATGCTGGGAGCAGGCGACACCTCCACCGCCAGGCGCGCACAGTGTGATCTTCCTCGGCATCGACCGGTTGGGCATCGTCAATGACACCCTGGGGTTCGATGCCGGAGACGCGCTCATCGTTCGCGTGGCGCAGCTTCTCGCGCCGCCGCATCTGCCGCCCGATGCCGTGGCGGCGCGCATCTCGAGCGACAAATTTGCGATCGCGCTGCCCCGTGTGGACGCCGATGCGGCCGCCGACACGGCCCGAGCTCTACAGCAGGCCGCGGCACAGCTGTCGCCCGCTTCGGCGGCGGGCGAGGAGCCGGTGTCCTTGAGTTGCGGTATCGCCTGTTTCACCGGTGCGCAAGAGTTCCCGAGCGCCCTCGCGCTTGCCCAGCTCGCCTGCCGGAGCGCCAAGGATCACGGGCGGGGGGGCGTCGAGATCTATCAGGACGATGATGATTCGATGATCCGGCGTAAATCCGACTCCATCGCTGTCATCCGGCTGCGCGAAGCGCTCCAGAATGACCGCTTCACCCTGGTTGCGCAGCGGATCATGCCGCTGCAGGGACGGGGTGACCCGGAGGGCTTCGAGCTGCTGCTGCGCTCGCCAAACGAAGATCACGCGCCCGCGGATCTGCTCTCCGCAGCGCATCGCAGCCAGCTGGCTCCGGCGCTCGACATGTGGGTCGTCGAGCACGCACTCGCCGGTGCGGCTCCGCACCGCTCGGCACTGCTCGCGGCAAACGTCTCGTTATCGATCAACATCACGGGCCCTTCTCTGACGGATGCGACGTTCCTCGAGCGCATCGAGCGGCTGATTCGCCGCTCGCGAATTGCCCCCGCACTGATCACCTTCGAAATCACTGAGACCATCGCGGTGCTGAATCTCGCCAAGGCCATCAACTTCGTTCGCGAACTGCGGGCCATGGGTTGTCGTTTTGCGCTCGATGACTTCGGTACGGGGACCAATTCCCTGAAGAATCTGACGAACCTGCCGGTCGACCACATCAAGATCGATGGCAGCTTCGTCACCGGCATTCTCAGCAATCCCCAGTCGATTGCCTTGGTGCGCGCGATCGTGAGTCTCACCCGCGATCTCGGTATTGGCACGGTTGCAGAGTACGCCGAGAACGCGCGGATCATCGAACGATTGCGTGAGCTCGGCGTGCAGTACGCACAAGGGTACGGCGTGGAAAAGCCGCGTGCATTCAAAGATGTGCTCAACGAGTTGAGCGCGAGAGAGTCCCAGAAGAACGCGGTCTTGGGCCGCGAGGTCTAGATCGAGCGGTCGCGGCGCGTCTCAAATTTCCTTGTCCGTCAGATCGTCGCGTTTCCCTGCGCACGCGACATCCTATTGTTCGACGGTCCACGGCGGAAAGCGACCCGAGTTTAATCTGTAAGCGAGCAGTGCTTTGGGCACAAGACTCGCCCGGCGAGATTCCAACGTCGGCCGGTCGGGGCGACTGCGCCGATGCCCCCGTGCCGCCGGCGTTGGACACCGCGGTGGCGCGAACCCGGCCGTCCCGCGAACGAAGGCGACTGTCCCTGGGGCCCTCCATGTCCATGCACTCGATGTGGCCTACCCCGCACAGCAGGACAGCTGTTTCACGTCCTTTGTGAATGTCTGGGCCGCGAGCTTGAGCCCTTCGACCATCGTCAGGTACGGAAAGAGCTGGCTCGAGAGATCGGTGACGGTCATGCGCTGGTGGATGGCGAGTGCGGCCGCCTGAATCAGCTCTCCAGCTTCTTGCGCGACCGCCTGGACGCCGAGCAGTCGGCCGGTGCCGGCCTCGACGACGATTTTTATGAAGCCGCGGGTATCGAAATTCACGAGGGCGCGCGGCACATTATCGAGCGTGAGGGTGCGGCTGTCGGTTTCGATGCGCTCGTGCTGCGCCGCCTGCTCGCTGTAGCCCACGGTCGCCACCTGCGGGTCGGTGAAAATCACCCTCGGCATCGTCGTGAGGTCCAGCGTCGCGTGGGCGCCCGTCATGTTGATCGCGGCGCGGGTACCGGCGGCTGCGGCGACGTAGACGAATTGTGGCTGGTCAGTGCAGTCGCCAGCGGCATATATCCCCTCAGCGCGGGTCCGCATGCCCAGGTCAATCTGGATCGCCCCATTGGCATTGACAACGACGCCGGCGGCTTCGAGTGCGAGGCTGCGCGTATTGGGCGTGCGGCCCGTTGCGATCAGCAGACGCTCCGCCCGCCGCTCGCCGCTTGGGATCGTCAGCACGAATTCCCCGTCTCGGTTCGTCACCCGACTGGCCTCAGTGTGTTCCAGGACTTCGATGCCCTCGGCGCGAAAGGCCGCCGTGAGCGCCTCACCCATGGCCGGGTCTTCTCGCCAAAGCAGAGTGCTGCGCGCGAGGATCGTGACCCGACTGCCGAACCGGGCGAAAGCCTGTGCGAGCTCCACGGCCACGACAGATGAGCCGATCACGGCCAGGCGCTTCGGAATGGCATTGCTCGCCAACGCTTCGGTCGACGTCCAGTAGGGTGTGTCCTTGAGGCCGGGAATGGGCGGCACGGCCGCGCTGGCTCCCGTGGCGATCAGGCACCGATCGAAGGCCACCGTGCGCTCGCCGCCTGCATTCAGCCGCACCGTGAGGCTGTGGCCGTCCCTGAAGCGGGCTTCGCCGTGCAGCACCGTGATCGCGGGATTGCCGGCGAGCACGTTTTCGTATTTGGCCTGACGCAGCTCCTCGACCCGCGCCTGCTGCTGCTCGAGCAGCCGCTCGCGCAGGATGATGGGCTGTGTGGGCGGCAGGCCGGCGTCGAAGGGGCTCCCGCGGCGCAGATGGGCAATGTGGCCGGCGCGGATCAGGATCTTCGAGGGCACGCAGCCGACGTTGACACAGGTGCCTCCGAGAGTGCCGCGCTCGATCAAGGTGACGTGCGCGCCCTCCTCGGTGGCCTTCAGCGCCGCCGCCATCGCCGCGCCACCACTGCCGAGGATGGCAATGTGCAATCCCCCCGCGCCTTGGCCGGACATGGCGTTCGGCGGCGCAGATTCCCGTACTTGGCCGAGAAATCCGTCCGGGGCTTGCCGGAACGGTGTGTCGGCCAGCTTCGCCCGATAACCGAGCCCGGTCACTGCGGCGATCAGGGCATCGGGCGAGGTGCCAGCGCCGAGGGCGACCCGGGCGCGGCCCTGGGTGTAGGAGACTTCGGCCGAGCGCACGCCCGGGACCTGCTCCAGCGCGTGCTTGACGTCGACGGCACAGGACTCGCAGGTCATGCCGGTGATGTCGAGCGGTGTCATGAGAGTGGTTCCTCGTCAGATCCCTGAGAGTCTCAACGAGTCACCCGTCCACCGACGGTTGACACGTCGGCGCGGCACAGCGTCGCACCGGTGGCGAGACCAGATCCCATACCGACACAGCGAGCATGAAGGCGAGCCCGACGTAAAGCAGCGGCGCCGTCCCCATGTGGGCGAAGCGCATCAGGAGCGCCGCCGAGAGCACCAGCAGTGGCCCGATGAGCCCGAGTACGAGGCGTCGGATCTGGCGGTGGCTCCGCCAGCCGAGCGCATTCGCGGCGAACGCCAGCAACGCAAAGAGCGGAATGAGCGTGGTGATGAATAGACTCTCCCAGCGTGTGAGGAAACCGAGACCGATAGCCGCGCCGAGACTGGCCAGCGCCGGGAAACAGGCCGCGCAACCCATCGCCGAGATGAAGCTGCCGAGAAATCCCGCCTTATCCGCGATTCGTGTCGCGAGTGCCATGGGCTGTTCTCCTCGTTCCGGTGTTGAGCCGGTTACCGCTCGACCGTCGACGGATAGCCGGCATTCCGGGTCGCCGCCGTCAGCGCGCCGACGGTGGTCTTCGAGTCATCGAATGTGACGACCGCGTCCTTCTTCGCCAGACTCACCTCGATCTTGCGGACGCCGGGGACTTTCGACAGCGCTTCTTTGACCGTGACCGGGCACATTGCGCAGTGCATGCTCGGAATGGCCAGTGTGACGGTTCGGGTGGCGGCCCACACCGGAGCGACGACGCCGACGAGCGCGATTGCGGCAAGCAGCTTTTTCATGACGAACTCCTTACTTCAATGAAACAGGGGGCTTCAATAGAACAGGGGTGCGGCGTACGGGAAGGCGAATGCGATCACAATCAACGTGGCCACGCACCAGAAAATGACCTTGTAGATGCTCCGGACATGCGGCATGGCACAAACCTCACCAGGCGTGCAGGCCCTCGCCGGCCGAAAAATGCGCCACCACGCGAAGAACAAGGCGATCAGCGCGGCGCCGAGGAAGAATGGGCGGTCGGGCTCGAGCCGCGTCAAGTTTCCGATCCAGGCGCCACTCACGCCCAGCAGCACGAGGACGAGCGGTCCGAGACAGCAGGTCGAGGCCAGGATCGCCGCCAGCCCGCCGAGAGCGAGGCTGGCCATTCTGACCGCGGGTTGTTGGGCCGGGGGTTCTCCGCGCATGCCGTACCTCTTGCGATTTCCCGTATTGGGGATACCTTAAGACCGTACTCGACTACGGAGTCAATATGCTCGAGTCCTATACCATCGGAGCCCTGGCAAGACAGGCCGGCGTCAATGTGGAGACGATCCGCTACTATCAACGCCGGGGGCTCATCGGGGAGCCGCGCCGCCCGCCCGGCGGAATCCGCCGCTACGGCGAGCCCCACGCCGAGCGACTGCGATTCATCCGGCAAGCCCAAGCACTCGGCTTCAGCTTGGAGGAGGTGAAGGAACTCCTCGCGCTCGAGGACGGCCAGCATTGCCGAGAAGCCGAACGACTGGGCGCCATCAAATTGGCTGCGGTACGGGAGCGGCTGGGTCAGTTGCGGCGGGTCGAGCGAGCACTCGCCGCGCTCGTCGACCAGTGTCACCGCAATGCAGGGAGAGTGCGCTGCCCGCTGATGGCGGCGCTGGGAGCTGGGCGGGCAGTCAATCCTCACGCGCAGCGCTCGGACGGGGGAGAGTAGTCAGGAGCGCTCAGGCGCCGGCCGGGATCTCGGCGCGGAATGCGCGGATGGAATCAGCGTGCGGCCCTCGATTCCAGCGGTGAATGCCCCGGACGCGGGGACACCGGCCGGCTCTCGGCACTGTGCATCGCGGCGCAGAAGCATGGCGGGCAAGTGCTGCGCACCGGCGGTGCCGAGTTCCAAGAGCGCGTCGCGTGCATGTGTGCGACGATGAATATTCACGTCGTGAATCCGGATCTGGCTGTGATTGTTCGTGATGCACAGCCGCAGCTCTATTGTCACCGCGCGTGGGCGTTGGCCAGCCAGTGCGTGCGCGAAGAGTGCGAGCGCGAACGACAGGGGGTCGCCGGCCGGGAACGGCGGGCGGTCGAGGGACGGTAGGAGGTCGTGACCCAGGAGCCCCGGACCGCGGCACGGCCCTCCGGGCAGCCTGGGCCAGCGGCTCGGCAAGCAGCCCCACCCGCCGATCGTACAGCGCTCCGCCGCGTCATCGGGCGGTCGAAGGGTGGAATCGACGATCGCCGGCCGAACGAGAGACGGGTGGCGGCGGTGGCCGGCCCCGAGAGCAACCTTGCCGGCGCCGGCGCAGCATCGGTGGAGAGACTACCCGGATGCTGGCAGGCCGCCGCCGGCAGAAGTCGTCGAAACGCAGGAGCGTGGAGATCGGCGCGGTGCTCGCTTCGGGCACGCGCGGTGACGGACGCTGAGCGGTCTGCGGATGCAGCGCACCGAACAGCCGCCATGGTGAGGCTCGCGCTGTTGCGGCAGCCCTTCAGGACCCTGAGGCTCCGCTCAAGGCTGTAGCCGGATGACGCGCCACGGTTCCGGTTCGAACGTCTCGCCGGTCGCGGTCAGTCGCCGGGTCCACAGCAGTCGGTCGTGAATGCGCGCCGCGCCCTCCACCCAAAGCTCGACCGATTCGGCCCAAAGACGGTAGCCACCCCAATGGGGTGGTCTGGGGATCACCCCCGCGAACGGCGCGCGCATTGCGTAATCCGGCACCGGCGCTCCCAAGCGTTCAGCCGCCGCCGCGAGCGCCCACTCAAGCGCCTGCCGGGATTCGGCGGGCTCGCTCTGTGCGCTCGCCCATGCGCCGATCCGGCTCTGCCACGGACGCGAGGCGAAATAGGCGTCGCTCTCGGCCGACGGTGCCGTGACCACCGGCCCCTCAATACGCACCTGCCGGTGCAGCGCATCCCAGTGAAAGACCGCGGCTGCGCGACCGTTGGCTGCGAGCTCGCGGCCCTTGCGGGACTGGTAGTTGGCGTAGAAGGTGAGATAGCCGGGTTTGACCGACACGCCTTTGCAGAGCATGACGCGCGCCGACGGACGTCCTTCGGCATCGCACGTGGCCAGGACCATGGCGTTCGGATTGGGTTGCACCCGGTGGTTGCGCGCTTCGGTGAGCCACCGCTCGAGCACGGCGAGTGGCTCGGCCGGCGGAGCGCCGGCGGACAGTTCATTGGGCATGGTCATGGGCGTCATGGTACGGAATTCGGCCTCCCCGCAGGCGTGAGTCAATTTGCCGCGGAGATGTGTATATCTCCGTATTGACCCGGAGAAGTCACCGCAACGAGAATTTCACACTTTTACAATCCAACGACAACCTGTTGATGCATCTCCCCGCGGATCTCGAAACTCTCCTGATGCAAGCGGGCGACTGCGCCCTCATCGTTGGCGAATCGGGCTCCATTCTGTTCGCCACCGATCAAGCCTGCCGTCTGCTGAAGTATGCGCCGGGTGCGCTCGATGGTCAGACTGTCGAGTCCCTCGTGCCCGAGCGGTATCGCATAGCGCACATCAGTCACCGCCTGCGCTTCACGGACGAACGTCGTATGCGACCGATGGGAACCGGTCTCCCGCTGGTCGCTCTCTGCAAGGACGGTGCTGAGCTCCCGGTGGACATCAGCTTGAATCCGGTTCAGCGTGGGTTGGTGACCCTTACTGTCGTGGGAATCCAGGTGCGAGAATCCGCTCCCTCCCTCAGATGAATCCGATCCACCGTCGGCCGGCGGTCGCCTGGTAGCATCCCCGGATGCTCGAGGTCCAAGTGGCCAGTCACCTGGGCCGCGAGAGCCGGGGCACGCGCGGGCGCGACGAGGCAGAAGCAGCACGACTTATCGCGACCCGCGATCCTTCTTCGCGCGTGTCGCTTTGATCTCCTCGCTCAACCGCCGCAAGTCATCCAGCGTGCGCTTCCTCGGGCGGGACCGAGCGTCCGCCGGCAGTGCGGATTGGTTGTATGGATCGTGCGGCGATGCAGGGTCCGGCCCGTGCGCACCGTCGCAGCTCAAGTCCGACCCGATCTTCCTGAGACGTCCGGTATCGATGTCATGGTCGAATCGCCCGGTCTCGCTCTGCCATTCCCAGGTGGCATTTCCCCGCTCATCGAATGCGACCCGCCCGGAGGGCTTGCGTGTCTTTTTATGGGTGCTCATCTCACAGCGCTTCTCAGGGACAAGATAATGCAACGACTGGATCGGAGGACGGAAAGATGACTATACCAGGCTATCCGAAGTTCTCCATGGCCGCGCGGGCCCATGGCAGATGACAGCATGACGGCGGCGCCAGGGAATCCCTGTTTTCGGACCGAGTCTAATAAGGTGGTTGATTGAACTTGATGAACCGGCGCGCGCGGTAGGAGCTCGACACGTGCCGACGCCCAATGCAGGAAGAGTGCGCTGCCCGCTGATCGCGGCGCTGGGGGCCGGGCGGATGGTCAATTCTCGCGAGCAGAGCTCGCACGGGTGATGGCAATCACGAGCGGCGGGGGATGATCTTCGAGTGGAAAGCACTGACGGAGTGGACCTCAGCAATCAACTCTGCCGCTGCGATTGCGCCACTCGCGGGAGTGGTTAGGCTGGGATGCCGTAGGTAATGCGCCCGAGCAGGTCTTCGACGCGGTCAGCGCCGTCGGGGGTCTGCGCGACCACAATGGGTCTCTCGCCGTGCAGTTCCCGATGCGGGGTCGTGAGAAACCGTGCCGCATCCTCCTCGAACAGCTCCAGAGCTTGAGCGCAAACTTTGGCGAGGTGGGCCGGCATATCCGGCGGCGGGGTGGCCAGCAACGCCGTCAGGCGAGATAGCAGTTCGTTCTCGCGTTCCCGCACTGCAGTCAGTTCCATAAGAATCGCAGCGAGGCGGTTACCAGCTTCGATAGTCATGGCTCAATCCAGACCCGTGTGTGCAGGGGATCAGAGCGCTTCCAACCCCGAGTTAGAAACATCATGTTATGTATTTTTGGCCGATCAGTGCATCCAGGCCGTCAGCCGTGTTCTCCATGCCCGAGTGCGAAATTCTTGCGCCATGGCGCGCGGAAGGGCAAGCTCATCCGTTGAAGCAAATTCCGGGACGAAGACTCTCCCTGCAACAGACGCGTCCGCGTGGCGCGAGAGGGGGTCAGCAACTTACGCACCAACCGAATACTTGAGCTCAACAATCCTGGTTCGGGGAAGAGGCACAGCGAACCCGTACGCCTCATCGTACGAATCCGCCGCGGCGACAGAGACGTTCTTCGGCGCATCTGTTGTCGCACTTAGTATCTGCGCCTTCCTGATCCCGCGTCAAGAATCGGGCAGGTCCCCGAGGGTGAAGTATTGTCCGCCGGAGCGTTGGACGCTCGTCCGCGCTTCGGGCGGGCGGTTGGGGTTGCGCGCGCGGCGCGCCGCCTCGAGGGAGATCGTATGCAACCACCCAGTCACGTCCGTACTCGGCGCACCGCTGGGAAAGAAAGCGCGGTACGCGAGCTCGATGCCGAATCGACTTCGGTCACCGAGGCAGTCCCTTGGCCCGTCTCAGCGCACCCGGAGGACATTCCCTTCTCGCCGGGAACACGCCTGAGGCTCGGCGTCACTCAAGTGCGGCTGGTCCATGCTCTCTCGCTTGATCGGCTGCTGGTCAAGGACCTGGAAACGGGCGAGACGCGCATCGTCGCGCGCGCAACCGTAAGGCCCGTCGATAAAAGCCCCGCCGGGCCGGATCCGCAGCCCATCGAGGGCACGAACGTGAGCGACGAACAACTGGCGCGGCTGACCGCCCGTGAGGCGGTGCTGAAGCCCTACGTCGGTGGAGGTGAGTTGACTCGCAAAGAGGCACGACGCTTGGGCAGTACCTTGGGTGTTTCTGCCCGCACGGTACGCCGGTGGCTGCATCGCTACCGACGCGCCGGGGACATCACGGGACTGATGCCGAGACGCCGGGGTGTTCAGTCTGGCCAGCGCACGCTCGATCCGGCCCTGGACGCCATTATTCGTTTCGCCGTCGAAGCGAAGCTCAAGAGCAGCGGGAACTGCTCGGTTCGGGCAGTGTACGAGGCGATTCGCGGCGACTGTGCGGCTATTGGTAAGGCGGTGCCCGCGCGCGCGACAGTTCTCGGTCGCATCAAGGCGCTCAAAGCGGATCCGCAGTCTCTGCCTCCCGAAGTTGCGCAGGAGGTGCGCAGCCGGCGGCGACTCGTGCGCGGCTCCGCCGCCGCCCCCCACGCACTCTCCCGCGTTGAGATTGATCATACGCTCGTCGACACCCATATCGTCGATGCCCGGGACCGCGGTCCCTTGGGGCGCCCGTGGCTCACGATCGCGATGGATGTCTGCACGCGGGCGATCCTGGGATTTGTGCTCACCTTCGAGGCGCCGAGTCGCTTGAGTGTGGCGCTTTGTCTTCGCCACGCAATCTATCCCAAGGAGGGCTGGCTGAAAGCCATCGGCGCGAGGGGCCCCTGGCCGGTATTCGGTCGTCCGCAGTACATCTACACCGACAACGGGGCGGAATTTCGCTCAGCCTCGTTTCAGATGGGCTGCAAGCGCCAGCACATCGAGAACGGCTATCGGCCCGCTCGCACGCCGCGATTCGGCGGCAGCATCGAACGCCTGATCGGCACGTTCATGCGTCGCATGCGCCTGATCCCCGGCAACACGTTCAACGAGATTCTCGGCAAGCGCAGCCCGTACCCGGCTCAGCAGGCGATACTCACCTTGGAGGACCTCGAGCTCTGGTTCACCAACGAGATCACGGCTTACCATCATGAGCGCCACAGCACCCTCGGTGGGGCCCCACTTGCCGCCTGGGAAGCCGCGTGGCGCACGCCGCATGGCGTGGTAGTACCCCCGCACCCTGCCGACCCGCAGACACTCTTTGCGGATCTGCTGCCGCATGCGCTGCGGGTGGTCAAACCGGTTGGTATCGATTGGCACTGCCTGCGCTATCGCAGCGATGCCCTGGCGCCATACGTCGACCCCGACATCAAGCGCGTTGTTCGCATCGATCCGCGCGACATCTCCTCCATCTGGCTCGACCTGCCGCAGGGCGGGCACCTTCAGGTTCCGTGGGTGAATGCGGCCTGGCCGCGCCTGTCGCTCTGGGAGTGGAACGAGATCCGCGCCCGGGATGGTCGACGCGCAAAGGGCGCGGATCCCGAGTTCGTTCGACGGTGTCTCGCGGACAACGACGCGCTGATCGCGGCACGGGCGGACCGAGGGGAGCTTCGGGCACGCCGGCGCCGGGCCCGTCTCGAGCGCTGGCGTTCAGATGAGACACGACAGAACGCGGCGCCGTCGGCGCCGGCAACTCAACCGCGCACGCGCCTTTCGAACCGGAAGCGGGGCGAGCGCGGCGGGAAAGTTCCGGGTCAAGTGCCCCGGTTGCCGCCGCTGCCGCGCACGCAGCTCGAGGTGACACGCACCTCGGTGGAAAGTCCCGTCCCCTTCGAAGTGTTGGAGTAGTGCGATGGAAGAGGATACCGCCCAGTCCCGACCCGACCCATCGTCCAAGAATGCGCCGCGGTCGGCCGCCGCGCGCGCCCGCAAGGATGCGCGCGGCCGACCGGCCCGGGGCGCAAGAGTCCGTTCGCACTCCCTTGACACGCCGTTGGCCGCGGGGATCGACGCGACGCACCAGGAGACCTGGCCGCACCTCGACCCGGTCATCCACTCCATCGCCGCCGAGGACGATCTCGCGCGTGCGCGCCATATCCTCAAGGACCTGTACGTCAGTCACCCGCCCGCCCAGCAGGTGGAACGGCAGATCGAACAGCTGATCCGGCTGCCGCGACGCATTCGCATGCCGGGGCTGTTTCTCTGCGGCGATTCGGGCATGGGCAAGACGCACCTGTTGCGTCGCATTGAGCGGCGGCACCCCGAACGCGATGACCCGACGACGAAGCGGCACATCCGCCCGGTGCTTTACGCGCAGGTGCCGGCCGCCCCGACGGTGCGCACGCTGCGGCGAACGCTGATCGATGAGGCGAACATTGCGTTTCTGGACCACCCGGCGAAACCGTTGCCCCAATCGGTGCTGCGCCGGGGCCTGGCGGCGGCGGGCACCGAACTCATCGTGCTCGATGAGATCCACAACATCGAGCACATGGACGGCAAACAGCGAACGTGGCTGCGGGACTGGATACGCTGTCTCTCGAACGAAACGCAACGGCCGATCGTGCTCGCGGGCACCGAGGAGTTCGAATCCGCCCTCCTGAGCGACCGGCAGCTCTCGAGCCGCTATCCGATCGTGCGGCTCCCGCGATGGTCCGCGGGCCCTGAGCTCGCGGCCTTCCTGCAGGGCTACGAGCGGGCGTGCCCGCTGCGCCTCGCCTCCCGCCTTTCGGATCCCGCGGTGATGCACGCGCTGCTGCAGGAGACCGAAGGCATCACCGACTCGATCATCCGCTGCTTGCAGGCGGCAGCGCTGGTTGCGATCCGCGAGGGGACCGAGCGCATCGTCCCGGAGTATTTGAGTTGGTGGCGCGATCCGCCGTTGCTCTCGTACTACGAGGCGGCAGAGGCGGAGCCCGAAAACGTGATCCTCGCGCGAGCCTGGCTCCGAGACGAACGCCGGGCGCCGCCGCCGCTGGCGCCGCCCGGGCGCGCGCGCAATCGCGCCACGCTGTGGACGATATGAAAGGGCTGCGACGGACCGTGCTCGCGCGCGCACCGCTGCGGCCCCGGGCGCGGCTCGCCCTCGCGCCCCGGCTGCACGCGAACGAGACGCTCACTTCCTGGCTCGAGCGCTTCGCCGGCGCCTACGGCATGACGGTACGGGAATTTGTGCTCTGGCTGGGTTACCCGGATCTTCTGGGATACGCTCAGGCGCCCTACGATCTGGATGTGTCTCAGCCGCCGGATCTGGCCGCAGTGCTGGGCGCACACGCCGGTCTCGATGCACAACGCATCGCGGCGCATCGCATGAGAGGCTCCGGTGCCCTGCCGCCTGAGCGTCGACGCGTGTTCTGTCCTGAGTGCTGGGCGGAGGAGGGCGCCTACCGGCGCTTCGAATGGGCACGGGGCTGGTCGCTCGTATGCCCTCGTCATCGTCGAGTCTTGCGCGAGCGGCCACGACCCAAGGGCCCATTGGTCCGCTGGCATGAGGAGTCGTGGAGCGAGTTCTATCGGGATGCGAGTGCCTGGGGGGATCTGCGCCCCTCGTGGCAGAGCGAAGAGTGGCAGTGGATCTGTGCAAACCTGGGTGTCGACCCGCATGCGGAATTCCTGCACGCCTGGCCGTGGCTCCTCGATCTCTCGGGAGCGCCCAACCGGCGCAGCAGTGCGTCCGAGGTCAAAGAGGACCTCGCGCTCTACGGGATGATCCGGTTCTGGCAGGCCTCGTTGTTGCAGGCACTCGATGCGTCGATTCCGCAGGAGGATCTCATGACCGATACCTCGGGTGGCCACATCTGCGATGTGCGCACGCCCGACGTGCCGCACCGGATCCGCTTGCTGGCCGGCACGGTCGCGCGGCACCTCTGGGTGCGGCTCACCGAAGGGCACTGGCGGTGCGGCCGGCACGAGACTCTCGAGCGAGTGCTGAACGAGCCGGGGCGCTGGAACGACGAGGAGTGGTGGCTCGAGCAGCGCCTGCGGACCTGGCCGGCCGCGTTGCAAGCCTCGGGCCGAGAGCTCTTTCGACGGACGGATCCCTTCGTGCAGCTGCCGCCCTGGGAGCGCTGCCGCCAGTGCGTTCGGGGCGTCGATGGGGCCGTCCGGGAGGTGCTCTCGATCTGCCTGCCCGAAAGTTGGCACTGTCTCGCCCGGGACGCCTCCGTCGAGGATGCGCTCGCCGCGCTCCTGGGGCGCTATTCCTCGGTCGCGGGGGACGACAGGAGATTCGCCGCCCGGCTCGACTGCACGGCGCCGGATTGATAGTACCGCAGGAACGTCATGACGCTGCGGTGTCCGGTGAGCGCCATTGCCTCTTTCAAGGGCACGTTCTGCCGGCCGGCTTCGGTGATGAAACCGGAGCGTAGGGAGTGGGCGCCGAAATCCCCCTCGAGCCCGGCGAGCGCCGTGCGCCGCTTCACGATGCGCCAGACGGCCTGGTCGGCGAGCGGCTCGGCGGCCTTCGAGCCGCGGATGCGCCGAAAGATCGCCCCTGAGGTCACCCCGGAGGCCTCAAGCCAGGCGGCGAGGCCCGCGGCGGCCACCCCGACGACCGGCTTCACGGCATCCTCGTTGTCCGCCGTGCCCGCCTGGTCGGTCTTCGAGTGCGCGAGTCGGTAGAGATACGTCTTGTCGTCCACCTTCGTGAGATTCTCCATCACGGCGCCTGCGACCTCGGAGCGCCGCCGGCCGCCGGAGGCCCAGGCGAAAAGAAGCAGCGCCCGGTCGCGCACGCCGACGAGGCCGTCCGTACAGGTCTCGAGCATCGCGGTGAGCGGATCCTTGGTGAGCGCCGCCTTGGCGGCCGGTCGCACCCCGCGGGTCGCGTGGGCGCGGCGGATGCGTCGCACGAGCTCCCGGACTGCGGGATCGCGGACGGGATTCGCGAGTTCGCGCAGCTGGTGCGCTTTGGAGAGCACCGCAAGGCGATGCAACACCGTGTTGAGCGCCGGGGCGCCGCGGGAGGCCTTGAACCCACCGGCCACCAGGGCCTCATCAATCGCATCCGGCAGATCATGGACGAGTGCGCCCTCCGCAGCACCGGGTGCCCCGGCGCCGCCGGCGCGCTGCACGTGATCGACCAGGAACTGCAGCACCACCGGCACCGGCAGTGGCAAGGCGAGGGCGCGCCGATAGCGCAGCCGAAACCACGCCACCCAGTAGCGGAGCGCGCTCGCATAGCTGCGCACCGTGTTCGCCGATTCCCCTTCCTTCAAGAGCGCTGCGACGGAGGCCTGCGCCTCCGCATGCAGCACCTGCGGATCGAGCCCTGTCACGCAATCGCGCGGCACGAGGGCGGCGCGCGTGCGGGTGCCGGTTGGGTGAGTGTGCCGTTTCCGCATATTTATAGTAGAATATGTGTTATATATCGCTAATGTCAAGGTCGACTCATGGTAAGGATCTCTTATCGTGAGTCATTTTACGACAGGGTAGGGCACCGAGTGACCACCGAATCTCATCCCGAGGAAAAGCCCGCCGCCCGGCACCGCTCCGACGCGCCGTACGAATCCCGGCTCACGCCGGCGTTGGATCCCGCGACCGCAGAGCCGCCGTCGGACGATGCGCAGAGCGCACCGGAGCGGCGCGCCGCCGGACCACCGCGGGCCCGGCGCGTCTCGGCCGCCGAGGTCTTCGCGGCCGCCGACGCACTGCTCGTCGAGGGCCACCGGCCCACCATCGACCGGGTCCGGGTGTGCCTGGGGCGCGGCTCGCCCAATACCATCAATGAGCATCTCGATGCCTGGTGGCGCCAGCTCGGCGCCCGGATCCGCGACCTCCCCGGACAGGAATTCCCGCAGCTGCCCGAGCGCGTCGCGCACACGTTGCAGCTGCTCTGGAATGAAGCGCTGAAAGGTGCGCACGACGCGCTGCGTGACGCCGTGACCGCCCGCGAGGACGCGCTGGAGCATCGGGAGAAGGCGCTGACGGAACGTGAGCACCAGTTGGAAGAAGAGCGGCAGGCTCTGGCGGCCCGCGGCTCGGCACTCGAGGACAGTCTCGCGCTTGCCCGCGCCCAGCTCGGCGAATCCAATCAGCGCGCGGCAGCTCTCGAGCAGGCGCTACGCGACCGCGAAGAGTCCCTGGGGAGCCTCCAGCGGCGGGTCGAGCAGCTCGAAGCTCAGGCCGCGAGTTTCGCTGACCGACTGGAAGCCGAGCAGAAGGCACGCGTTGTCGAGCGTGCCAAATTCGATGAACGCTATGATGCCGCCGAGCGGCGGTGGTTGACCGAGGTGGACCAGGCGCGAGAGCGCCTCAAGGTGAGTGAAAGGCAAGCGCGGGCCGACGCCGCGGACTGCGCTCGACTCCAAGATGAGCTCCAGCGCGCGAAGCGCGAAGCACTCGAAGCGGTTCACGAACTGAAAACCGTCCGCGTGGTCAACGCGGAGCTACGTGAGCGCATCAAGGCCTTCGGGGATCATTCGACGGCGTCCACCGGTCGGCGTCGCAAGTCGCGGCGGCCCCAACGGACGGCGTCTCCACGCAAGCGAGCGAACAAGACCCCGTAGTATTCAGATTCCCAAGGTCCAGCGACGCGGGACAGGGGAGATGCATGCCGACCGCAAAAGAGCTTCTTGCAGGGCGAACACTCAACAATGGCTGGAAGGTGACGCAGAGGGTCGCACACGCGGCGGGTGAAACCGGGGGTCACTTCTCCACCGGCTACCTCGTGGAGTCTCCTTCGGGGACACAACATTTTCTGAAGGCGATCGATTTTGAAGCGGCCATGCGAGATCGAGACCCGGCCCGGGCCCTTCAGGCTTTGACCGAGGCATTCAACCTCGAGCGCGACATTCTGAACCTGAGCAAAAGCAAGCGCATGAGTCATGTCGTCACGGTCATCGAAGACGGCACTGAGACGGTATCCGTCCCCGGCCCACCGCCGGCCGACCCACCGCAGACCGTTCAGTACCTCATTTTTGAGCTCGCGCACGAAAGCCTGCGGCACATGGTCACGGTGTCCAAGCGGCTCCCGATGTCGCAGGCGCTTTCGGCCCTCCACAACATTGCCAACGGGCTACGACAGCTGCATGGCGCGCAGGTCGCCCATCAGGACATGAAACCCTCGAATGCGCTGCGCTTTCCGGACGGGCTATTCAAAGTCTGCGATGTCGGACGGGCGTCGATGAAGGGGCGCGCGGCGCCGCACGATGGCTTGCCTTTCG
>JAKBBE010000136.1 GCA_021826035.1 Pseudomonadota bacterium
CCTCCGACCCCATGCGTTCACGGAACACGGCGCAATCATGGCCGCCATGGTTCTGAACAGCCAGCAAGCGATGGAGATCAGCGTCTACGTGGTGCGCGCATTCGTGAAGCTGCGAGAAACTCTTTCCTCTGATACGGAACTCGCCGCCAAGTTCGTTGAGCTAGAGCGCAAAATCGAGACCCACGATCAAGCCATTGCGGGGATTCTCAAGGCAATTCGAGAGCTAATGAATCCACCTGATCCCAAGCGCCGCGGAATCGGATTCACGGCCGACCTTGATCCTGAGACATGAATGACCGCTTGTGAGAAATGTATATATCTCGGCCCCGATTCCCGACGACGGCTCCTGGCCGTCCCCGGCCCGTCAGCCAATAACTCAATTCGGACAAGAGGTCTTGACCTAAACGCGATAGTTCCAGCTGGGGCGTGCGGGATCAAGGGTCTTGCCACAGCGCCCTCTGGGCGTTTTCACCCCACCTTTCGCTGAAGAATCAGCGGAACATCCAATTCCACGCGGTCATAGATGACCTTCGGCGTGATTCGACCTCTGCCGTCGCGCTCCAGTCGAACCAGTCCGTATTGTTCCATGGTCTTTAAAGTGCGTGACAAGTTCGACTTCGCACGTCCCGCCATCTCCGCCAAATCTTCCGGCGATTGAGGCATGCGCACTGCAATCAAACGCAGCAGTGCTCGATTGCTGGCCGAGAGGATCCTGGCAAACGATTCCGTCGAGGTAAACCAGACCTTCGGCTCGTCCGCTTCAACGCCGCGCTCCCCGCGCGCCACCGCCAACGTCCGAGCCTTCATCTCTTCGAAACTTGCAATACCGACTTTTAGCGTAGTCATGGCAATACACCTCAGTTGACGCAGCGCGGCGTCCCCCATGTTCCAGAAATCTGCCAATAGCGTGGTCGCATCCGAATATCCGTAGGGCCGGACTGTGCGGAGTCTGTGGCGATGATCCTGCGGATCTCCTCGGCCCTGTCCTCTCACCAGGTGGGCGTTGTTGAACCCGCCGAGTCGTTCACCAACGAGTCCATGCAGCGTGAACGAATAGTCAATGCCATGCGGCTTCTCGGCAGACACCGGGACTCGAGTCACCACGAATTTCACCCAATCACCTCCGGCAGGATCCACAACCAGAACCTGCCCATCGAGATTCGGAAGCACATCAAGCGATGGGTCATGAGCTTCACTCACCTCAATAGGTCATCAGGAACTGATAACCACTTGCAACGGCCTCCGAAATCGCTCCGAGCAGCACAATTCCAGTGGCTGCGGCACGCAAGGAACATCCGCGGGTACGTTTGCGGGTACGAGACGCTCTACTACCGACTGAACCAGCCATAAATCAATGGCCCCCGAAACCCAATTCGACTCCGACCTCGGCACCATCAACTCTTCTCCAATCGCCTTGCATTGGACCTCGGTGTCCCCTACTTCGTCGCGGGACAGCCGGCGTGCCACCGACAATGCTGTGCTGCCGAAGCCAGTCGGTCGCGACGGCTGAATGAGACACACGCCCTTCGGTGGGAAAACGCGAGTCGTGGCGGGCGGGGACTGTGCCACGATATCTATTTCCCTGGGTGATTGCGCCAATGAAGAGCTGCCAGCCGTCCTTCAATAGTGATTGCGATTTTTTTCCGAGTCGCAAAACACGAACGTTTTCCGGGATGTGACTCAGCGCGACTGGCTCGGCTCGCAAGCCGAAACTGCGCCGATCTTCGCCTCGGAGCGCAGTGGCGCATCCGCGGTCCATGAGGTGCGGATTGGGCGAACGCATTGCTCTGCGCAGCGCCCGACCCAGTCTATGCCCCGAGACGGCGCAAGACTCCGAGGCGAAAGAGCACGCCGTAACACGTATTGATCGCTTCCTGGCGTGCTGGCGGCGCTGCACACAGCTTCAGGACTTTAAGCGCCTCAGCGGCGCGTGAGCGAGCTGCTAAATCCACCGCCGTAGCGCGTGAGCGTACCTGGCCGGTCGAGGGCATTTGAGAAGCCGCGCGCCTTCCTTCATCCAAGCTGCGCATCAATGTCCTCAGTATCCAATTCGAATACGTGATCATCGTCATCGAAGAAATACAAAGCTCTGGCGGAGCGCGCCCTGATGAACTCACGCCCCATGGCCCGCAGTTCAGTGAGGGTGGACTCGAGAGTGTCCAGCGTGGTGTGAAACGCAATATGATCGCCGCTCGCGCACGCTCAACGGGTTCGCCGACCAGCACAATCCATATACCTGCAAGCCTGACGAATGTTTCGACGTGCCCGTTTTCGTCTTCACGCCTGACCGCGTCCGCGCCGAAGAGCTCATGAAACCGCGCCGCCGTCCGGGCAGGGTCGCTTACCAGGAGAGCAATGTCGCTCATCGCCTCGAGCGTGCGTCACCTCGGAGAACATGTGCTCGATGATACGCAGCGATCGGACGTACTCTCCGAATCTGCCCATGAGCACGGCACTTACCGTGAGCTTCGCTGTCGTTGACTCTGTGACTTCGGACGGGCTCCGGATAGTCGTGCGCGACCTGACTCGCCACCGAGGAGTGCTCGGGCCGCCGATTGGAGAACCCGCGTCGCTCCAACGTGCCGCAGACGTCCATCGCTGGTAAACGCACCATCGATGAGGAGCGCAAGCTGGTGCGCCACGTCGTCCGGTTGGCCCGCCCCGATGCGTCGCGTCAATGCATGGAGTCGCTCATACATTGCCGCCTTGTGGCGGACGCGTATCCGTCGCGCGGGATGATCGTCGTCGGAGAACTCTGCCGCGACGTTGATCTGCGGGCAGCCGCGATAACCGTCACGACTCACTCGCTGCCCGATCCAATCGAGCAACGCCAGCAACTCGCGCAGCGGATCGCCGGCATGGTCGTTGACGACCTGGTCCCACTGCATCCAGAACTCTCGATCCTCCCGCTCCAAAAACGCAGCGATCAAATCATCTTTAGTGCGAAAGTGGCGGTAGAGACTCGTCTTGGCCACCCCGGATTCGGTCACGATCCATTCGACTCCGACCGCTCGAACGCCGTGACGATAGAAAAGATGGGATGCCGCCGCGAGCACACGCTCCGCGGTGTCGAGCTCATCAACATGAGCAGTCTTCACGGCATGTCGTCCTCAATGCGGCTGCGCCGGCCGACAATATGCACGGCTGCATCGCGAAGTACAACGGCGCGTCGAACTTGACAACGCTACCGATCGGT
Organism: Pseudomonadota bacterium; assembly: GCA_021826035.1. Next base: position 3,197 of record JAKBBE010000136.1, read on the forward strand.
ATCAGCATTCGATACCGATCGGTAGCGTTGGAGTCTTCGCAATGATGAGACCAGCAATTGCTGTTTATGGCGCGACGGGTCATACCGGGCAATTCGTCCTGCGCGAACTGGAACGCCACGGACATCCGACCGTGCCGATCGGCCGCATTCCGGTGCCCGGGGCTGACGCTGCCCCGGGATCTGCGCCCGAACACTGGCGGTGGGCCACATGTGACGACCCGGATGCGCTCGATGCGGCGTTGCACGGAGTGGGCGCCGTCATCAACTGCGCCGGCCCGTTCTTGGACACGGCGCCGGCCGTGATTGAGGCCGCACTACGTGCCGGAATCCACTACTTCGACGTCACTGCCGAGCAGCGCTCGGCTCGACAATCTTTGGCGACATACGATGAAGACGCCCGCCACCGCGGCACCGTCGTGGTCCCGGCGGTTGCATTCTATGGCGGTCTTGCCGATCTGCTCGCGACCGAGTTGACCCGCGGCGCGGGAACCCTTGAGCAGATTTCGATCGGCGTCGCGCTCGATTTTTGGCACCCGACGCCCGGAACGCGCAGGACCGGCGAGCGCAACACCGCACGCCGGCTCATCGTGGCGGATGGCCGTTTCGCGCCGCTTCCCCACGCGGCGCCGGGTTGTGAATGGACGTTTCCGGCGCCTTTCGGCGTTCAGCAGATGAGGGCAGTGCCGCTCGCCGAGATCGTCACCATCCGCAGGCACATCGCTGCTCGCAGTATCTGGAGCTACATGAGCACTGCACCACTACGCGATTTGGCCGACCCGCACACACCCCCGCCGCTGGCGACCGACTCCTCCGGGCGCTCGTCGCAGCGGTTCGTGATGGAGGTTCGCGCGGACGTGGACGATCGTCGAGTGGCGATGGCTGTCGCGGGGCAGGATATCTACGCGGTCACCGCTCCGATTGTCGTCGCGGCGTGCATGCAAGTGCTGCAAAGCCCGCCCGTGATCGGCGGCGCATTTGCGCCGGCAGAAGTACTCGACACCCGTGAAATGTTTGCCGCGTTGCAGCCGCACCTGACGGTGATGCGTACGGAGGGTGAACGCATGCCGACCCCCCATTGAGTGGCCCCATTCACTTCAGCATCCGCGACAGTGCCTCGACACCCGCTCGGCAGTGACGTTCAGCGTTCGCCGGGTCGCTCAGCATGAAGTCCATGGTTTTTTCCGCCACGGCGTTCACGACGGCCGCGACAAAAGCATAGGGGGTCTCGCGCATCGCTCCGTGGGCGTGCGCCGGTCCCAGCAGATCGACGAGGTCCTCCATGATCTGATGGCCCCTCGCCAGAGTGGCTGCGGTGATCTCATCGGACACCTCGAGCTGCGCCAGCACCCGCCGCTTCTGCGGAAAGCGCACCGCCCAGCGCATCCAGTTCGACCACAGGGGGTGCAGCCGCTCGGGCAACGTCCGCACGCCCTCGGTCGCCGCCGCCACCATGTCACGTTTGAGTTCCAGATACAGCTCGGAGAACAGCGCCGACTTCGTCTCGAAGTACGTGAAGAGCGATCCGGTCGCGACGCCCGCGTCCTTCGCAATGAGCGCCGTCGGCGCACGCAGTCCCTGCAGGTCAATCGCACGGACTGCGGCCGCCAGGATGGCGTTGCGCTTGTCGTCGCTTCGGGGTCTCGCCATGGGGGCCTCCTGAGCCCGGACCACTGTATAAGTGACTGGACAGTCAGTCAATCGGTGGCCGCCAGCCCGAGGGAGTCCCCTGGAACTCAGGCGCACCCAGGCGTTCCAACCCGTCGCGACCGAAAGGTCCGTGCAACGCGACCGGCGCAGGGTTTGACGCGGGAATCAGGAGCTGTCTACATTGGCGGGATTTCCTCGAGTTCCTCCGACCCGCCGGACGCCGTCCGGACGCGCGCGAACTTGAGGGGCCCCGGCACGAAACGGTGAAACAGTGCCGGCACCGACTCACGGCGCGTGGCGGCGGCGCGCAGTTCCGGCACTGGGCGCTTCAGACCGCGCACGCCGGGCCGATAGCGGAGTTAACGGGCAGCTGCGCGGCGGGCCCCGCTGAGTGTGATCGGCCGCACGGGTCCAGCGTTTCTGGCGTCCAGGTGCGCGCATCGGTGAGCAAAAACGTGAAATTCAGTCCCGCCCGCCCTCTGGGGGACCCGTAAGTTGACGGTCACCATGGGAGGTCACCCTTCACATCATTCTGCGGCGGGGCGCCATTATGCCGCCGCGCTGTTCTTCGGCGCCTGGGGGCTTGCCACCCTCGCGCATGCCAGCTGCTTCGATGTGCAGGCGCCGGAGTATCGCGAACTGCGTCCGCTCGTCGCGCAGGACCCGCAGCGCGCACTCGCCGAGGTCAACGCCAGGATTGCGGCACTGCCATCCGATGCGGCCGAACAAGAGCCGCGGACCGTCGCAGCCCTGTACGCCGTCCGGGCACGGGCCTATGGGCAGATGACACTCACCCACCCGGAGCGCACCGCCGCGCTGGCCGGACTCGCCCTGCTGCACGACCCGACCGAACCGCTGCGACTGGAGCTTCTCTCCAGCTACGGCGACAGCTTCAGCTCGACGGCGGCGGTCACGTCCGCGCTGACCCAGATCAAGCAGGCGCGCGCACTGGTGCGACCCGGTTCGCGCAGCGACCTCTGCCTGCAGATCAGCGAGGGGTCCATGAACCTGCTGCGCGATCGCGTGAGCCCGGGTATCCGCGAATTCACCAAGGCGTACATGCAAAGTGGGGCCAATGAGCTGCCCGACGTCCGAGTGGCGGCGAGCGTAGGGCTCGCCGTGGCGCTGCGGTACATGGGCGATGGCCGCGAAGCGCTGAGCCTGATCGACCAGCAGATCCGCTGGGACCGGGCGCACCATGAGAGCGATGATCTGGCCGGGGGCATCTACTTCAGAGGCGAGATCCTCAGATCCATCGGGCACTATCACCAAGCCATCGCAGCCTTCAAACGGTCTCGCGCGATGAGTCTTGCAGTCGGTGACCTCCAGAGCACGGGGTACACGGACCTGCGCATGTGTGAAGCCGAAATCGCACTGCGGCACTTTTCGGCGGCCCGCCGCGCCTGCAACAGAGCCGCGCCCGTGCTCGCCGCCGGGCAGGTCACCGCGATGATCAAGGAGACGCGCGTGCAGTTCGCCAAGATCGACTTGGCCGAAGGACACCCTGCGCGTGCCGTAAAAATTCTCAACCAGGTATTGCACGATCACGGCGCCGACATGATCGCCTTCACCATCGCGCCTGCCTACTTTGCGCGCGCCGAGGCGAACGCCGCCCTGCACCGCTACGCCGCCGCATACCGCGATCTGAGCACGTACTTGCGCATGTACAAGGCGCGCAACCGCATCAACCAAGCCCGTCTGCGCACGGCCCTCGAAGTGCGCTTCCAGGCCAAGCAGGAGTTCGAACGCAACGCCATTCTGCGCCGCAAGCTACAAGCCGCTGCGCACCGCGCCACCAAACAACGTCAGCTCATGGACTGGATGGAGGCGGCCGGCGTGGCCGGCGCGCTCGCGATCGCGCTGCTCTCCTACATCCTCGTGGCCGACCGCAGGCACCGCCGCCAGCTCGTCGTTCTCGCCAACGAGGATCCACTGACTCGCCTGCCCAACCGTGGCCGCACCGCGCAGCTCGCCACCGAGGCGCTCGCCGCGGCGTGGACGCAGAGCCGCCCACTCACCGTGGCGCTCATCGATTTCGACCATTTCAAGACCATCAACGATCAGTGCGGACATGCTGCCGGCGATCACGTGCTGAAGGAGTTCGCACAACTCTCGCGCGGTGCGCTGCGCACCGGCGACATTTTTGGGCGTTGGGGCGGGGAGGAATTCCTGCTGGTGCTGCCGGATGCGGCGCTCGACTCCGCGCTGGCGAGTGTGGAGCGTCTGCGCCTGCTCGCCCTCGGGATCC
>JAKBBE010000137.1 GCA_021826035.1 Pseudomonadota bacterium
CCCGGTCCGAGCGCGCCGCTGCGCTCGGCCGCGAGCACGATGGCGCGGGCGGCGCGATCCTTGACCGAACCGCCGGGGTTGGTGAATTCGGCCTTGCCGAGGATCTCGCAGCCGGTCTCCTCGCTCATGCGGCGCAGGCGGATCAGGCGGGTCTGACCGACCGCGCTGATGAACCCCGCTTCAAAATTCATGCACGCTCTCCAGAGGATGAAGCGCCGCGGCCGTCGCGGCCGCAGGTCCGTACGCACTGTCGCTCGCCCCGCCCAGGTGCGCAAGCGCAGCCACCTCGCCGACGATGAGCAACGCCGGTGGGGTGATGCCGGCCCGCTCGGCGAGCGCTGCAATGCTGGCCAGCGTGCCGCGCAGCACGCGCTCGCCGGGGAGCGTCGCGCGCTCGATGAGCGCCACCGGCAGGCTCTCACGAGCGCCGGCCGCCGTCAGCTGCGCGCAGATGCGCCCCAGGTGCGCCACCCCCATGTAGAACACCACCGTCTGGTGCTCGCGGGCGAGGGCGCTCCAGTCGAGCGCATCGTCCTGCATCGGATGGCCGGTGACGAACGTGACGCTCTGGGCCACGTGGCGATGGGTGAGCGGGATCCCGGCCGACGCGGCGGCCCCGAGTGCCGCGGTGATGCCGGGCACGATCACGTAGGGGATGCCGTGGCGGGCGAGGCACTCGGCTTCCTCGCCCCCGCGGCCGAACACGAACGGGTCGCCGCCCTTGAGTCGAGCGACGCGCAGCCCCTGGCGCGCGTAATGCACCATCAACTCGTGGATCTGCGCCTGCGGGGTCGTCTCCTCCCTCGCTCGTCCGGAATGCTTGCCGACGAACACCCGCTCGGCATCGCGGCGCGAGCGCTCGAGTACGGCGGCGGGCACGAGACGGTCATAGAGAATGACGTCGGCCTGCTGCAGCAGCTGCAGCGCACGCAGGGTGAGGAGGTCAGCATCGCCGGGGCCGGCGCCGATCAGATACACCTCGCCGAGGCGTTGCGCGCCGGTGGCGCTCGAGGCGGTCAGCTGCGCCGTGCGCAGTTCGCGTGCATACGCACGCTCGGCGCCTGCGCCATCGCCGGCGAGGACCCGGGCCCCGGCCGTCCCGCGCACGACCCGTTCCCAGAACGGACGGCGAGCCGCTGGCGCGAGCGCCTGGCGCACCGCTTCGCGCCGGGCACCCATGAACCGAGCCAGGGTGCCGAGGGTGGCCGGCAGCAGCGCTTCGATCTGCTCGCGCACCCAGCGCGCGAGCACCGGGGCCCGTCCGCCGGAGCCGATCGCCACGATGAGCGGCGAGCGGTCGACGATGGCCGGGAAATAGAACGTCGAGAGCTCCGGGTCATCGACGACGTTGACCGGGAGGAAGCGGGCGCGAGCGGCCTGTGAGACCGAGGTATTGAGGGGTTTGAGGTCGGTGGCGGCGATGACGAGGCGCATGCCGTCGAGGTCTTCGGTGGCGAACCGGGCCGCGCGGTGCTCGAGCTGCCCGCGGGCGGCGCGCTCTGCGAGCTCGGCGGTGAGCTGCGGGGCGACGATCGTGATGCGCGCCCCGACCCGCAGCAGCAGGTCGATTTTGCGCTGCGCGATGCGCCCGCCGCCGACGACGAGCACGGGCACCTCGCGCAGCTGCAGGAAGATCGGCAGATGATCCATGGGCTGCGAACGCGAATCAGGCTTCGGCCGCCGCGGGGCGCGCCCGCGGATGCAGGCCGCACTCGCGCGACTCCGACTGCTCCCACCACCAGCGTCCGGCGCGGTGACTCTCCCCGGGCTGAATGGCCCGCGTGCACGGCGCGCAGCCGATGCTCGGAAACTGTCGATCGTGCAGTACGTTGTACGGCAGCTTGCGCTCGCGGATGTACTGCCAGATCTGCGCCTCGCTCCACTCGAGCAGCGGACTGACTTTGTACAGTCCGTACTGCGTGTCCCACTCGAGCGGCTGGGCCAGGGCGCGTGCGGCGGACTGTTCGCGGCGCACCCCCGTGACCCACGCGTCGTACCCCGCGATGGCGCGCTTGAACGGCTCGACCTTGCGCACCTCGCAGCACGAGAGGCGCGCCTCGAGGCTGTGGTAGAACCCGTTGACGCCACGCTCGGCGGTCAAGCGCTCGAGTGCCTCGGCGTGCGGGTGCACCAGGCGCAACGTGCGCCGGTAGCGCCACTGCAGCTTCTCGATCAGGTCGTAGGTTTCCTGGTGCAGCCGGCCGGTGTCGATGCTGAAGATCTCGATCTGCGGCACGTGCGTCCAGATGATGTCGGTGAGCACCATCGCCTCGGCGCCGAGACTGTTGGCATAGACGACCCGTCCCTGCGTGCGTACCGCCGCGGCGAGCGCAGCGCGCACGGCCTCGGCCTTCTGTTCAATGCGGTTTGGCAGCTCACCCATGGTGGTGGGACTATAGCCAGGGGGCCGGCGGCCCTAAACGAATGATTGCTTCTGAGGCGCTGCGCGGCGGTTATGGATGCCTCCGGGGCGTTGCGCTACGCTGCGGTGCATGAAACTGCACCAACTGCGCTACCTGGCGGCGATCGCCCAAAGCGGACTGAACATCACTGCGGCGGCCCAGAAGCTGCACACGTCCCAGCCCGGCGTGAGCAAGCAGATCAAATTGCTCGAGGACGAACTCGGGTTTCAGATCTTCGTGCGCGAGGGGCGCACGTTGACCCGCATTACCCCGGCCGGGCAGCAGGTGATCGATCGGGCCCTGCGGGTGCTGCAGGAAGTGCAGAGCATCCGCGGGCTCTCGACGGAGCTGCGTGATGAGGGGCGCGGCAGCTTGTCGATCGGCACGACCCACACCCAGGCCCGGTACGTGCTGCCGGCGGTGATCCGGGAGTTCCGCGACCGGTATCCGAACGTGCGGTTGAACCTGCACCAGGGCACCTCGGAGCAGATCGCCGCCATGGTCGCCGAGGACCGCATCGACTGCGCGATCGCCACCGGGTCCGAGCAGCGCTTCGCCGGGCTGACGGTGCTGCCCTGCTACCGCTGGAGCCGGGTCGTGATCGTGCCCCGCGCGCACCCGCTGGCGCGCAGCGAGCGGCTGACCTACCAGGCGCTCGCCAAGCATCCGATCATCACCTACACCTTCAGTTTCACCGGCGCGTCCTCGCTGAACGACGCGTTTGCCAAGGCGGGACTGACGCCCAACGTGGTCATCACCGCGCAGGACGCCGACGTCATCGTCACCTACGTGCGGCTCGGCCTCGGGGTGGGGATCGTGGCACCGATGGCCGTCGCCGAGGACGCCGAGGATCTGGCGGTGCTCGATGCCTCGCATCTGCTGCCCGCGCACACCACCTGGATCGGGTTTCGGCGCGGCACGCTGCTGCGCAAGTTCATGTACGATTTCGCGCAACTGCTCGCCCCGCACCTGGATCGCCGCCTGGTCGACCGGGCGCACCGCGCGGCGAACACCGAGGAGACCGCCGCGTTGTTTGCCGACCTCGAACTGCCGCAGCGCTAGGGGCGCGCACCGGAGTCATTGCCTGGATACGCCGCCGCTCCCCGTGTTCGACCGCCGCCGCGCCGGGGTCCTGCTTCACCTCGCCTCGCTCGAGGCGCCGCTCGGTCGCGGCGGGCGAGCCTTCATCGACTGGCTGGCCGCGGCCGGATTCAGCGTCTGGCAGTTCCTGCCGCTGGCGCCCACCGGCGCGGACCGATCCCCGTATTTCGCCCGTTCGGACTTCGCCGGCAGTCCGGCGCTGCTCGACCCGGCCGAGCCGCCGGCCGATGAGGCGGAGCGGACGGCGTTCGCGACGGCGACGCAGTCCTGGTTGGAGGATTACGCGCTATTCGAGACGATCAGCGCGCGCTGCCCGGGGCGGCCGTGGTGGGCATGGCCGGCGCCGCTGCGCGCCCGGGAGGCCGGTGCGCTCGAGCGCATCCGGCGCGAGTGCGCCGGCGCGCTCGAGCGCATCGGCGCCGAGCAACGCGAGTTCTTCGCCCAGTGGAGCCGGCTGCGCCGCTACGCGCACGCACGCGGCGTGCGCCTGTTTGGGGATCTGCCGTTTTACGTCGGACCGATGTCGGCCGAGACCTGGGCGCACCCCGGACAATTCCAGTTGGCCCCCGACGGCCGTCCGGCGGCCGTCGCCGGGGTGCCGCCGGATTATTTCTCGGCGCTCGGTCAGGTCTGGGGCAATCCGCTCTACGACTGGGATGCGATGCAGCGCGACGGGTTTGCATTCTGGCGCGCGCGCCTCGGGGCGCAGCTCGAGCGGCTCGATGTGCTGCGCGTGGATCATTTTCGCGCCTTTGCGGCCCATTGGGCCGTGCCGGCGGGCGCCGCGGATGCGCGCGGGGGCGAGTGGCGCCCGACGCCGGGGTGGGCACTGTTCGAGCGGCTGCGCGCCGAGCGAGGCACGCTGCCGATCGTGGCGGAGGATCTCGGTCTGATCACCGCGGACGTGACGGCGCTGCGCCAGGCGTTCGAGCTGCCGGGCATGCGCGTGCTGCAGTTCGGGTTCGACGGCTCGCCGGACAATCCGCATCTGCCGGCGCGCATCGACGCGGACTGCGTCGTGTACACCGGGACGCACGACAACGACACCACGCTCGGCTGGTACCGCAGCCTCGATGAGCAGACCCGCCGGTACGTGGATCGGACGCTCGGGGTTTCGCCAGCCTCGATGCCCGAAGGCATGGTGCGCGCCGCGCTTGCGACGGTCGGGGCGCTCGCCGTCATCCCGGTGCAGGATCTGCTCGGGCTCGGCAGCGAGGCGCGCCTGAACATCCCCGGTACGCAGCGCGCGGAAAACTGGAGTTGGCATCTGCCCGCCGGCGCACTCAGCGCGCAGCGGGCCGCGCACTGGGCCGCCGTCAACGCCGCCTCAGGGCGCGTTTGACCCCGTTGCGTCGGCGGCGCTCGCGCGGCGGCGCACCCAGATCGGGGTGTGACCGTCGGCGGCCGGTTGGTAGGCGAGGCGGATCTCATCGAGCGCCTGACGGCAGGCCTCCAGATCCTGGTCGGGCCGCGGCACGAGGACATCGAAGCCGCAGCGTCCGAGCCAGAACACCAGATCGCGCACCACGTCCCCGACCGCACGCAGCTCACCACGGTAGCCGAGCCGATTGCGCAGCAGTACCGCCTGCGTGAGCGCGCGGCCGTCGGCGAACGCCGGAAACTGCAGTGCGATCACCGGACTGGCGGCGATCTGCGGGTAGAGCGTCTCGACGTCCGCGGTATTCGGCAACAGCACGCCGAGGGCGCCGGCACCGAGCGTGTCGCGCTCCGCGCGCCAGCGGGCGAGCGGCACGATCCAGCGGTCGGCGGCCGAGGGGGCCGCGGTCATGTCCACGGCCAGCGTCCAGTCGTCCTCGACGATGGCGCGATGACGCAGGATGCGGCTCATGCCGCCTCCGCCTCTGAGTCGGCCTCGGCCTCGGTCCCGTAGAGCCGCGCCTTGAAGGGAGCGAGTCCAATCCGTCGGTAACACTCGAGAAAGGTTTCCTCCTCGTCGCTGCGCCGTTCGAGGTAGGTGTGGATCAGTCGCTCGATCCCCTCGGCGATTTCGCTGCGGGCGAGCGCACGGCCGACGCGCTCGCCGATCGACGCGTCGTTGCCGGGGCTGCCGCCGAGGGTGACCTGGTACCACTCCTCACCATGCTTGTCGACGCCGAGAATGCCGATGTGCCCGACACTGTGATGGCCGCAGCCGTTCATGCAGCCGCTCATGGTGATGCGGATCGGACCGATGTCGTACTGCGCCTCGAGCGAATCAAAACGTCGATAGATCTCGTGCGTGACGCCGATCGTGCCGGCATTGGCCAGACCACAGAAATCAAGTCCCGGGCAGGCGACGATGTCGGTGGTGAGCCCGATGTTGGGCGTGGCGAGCCGTGCCGCCTCGAGCTGCAACCACAGCGCATGCAGATCGCGCTCGGCCACGTCCGGCAGGACGAGGTTCTGATCGTACGTGGCGCGCAGCTCGCCGAAACTGTACGCGTCGGCGAGCTCCGCAAGCGCCTCGAACTGCTCGGCGGTGCAGTCCCCTGGGGCCTGCTCGGGCGCCTTCAGCGATACGAACACCACTCGGTAGCCCGGCATCTTGTGCGCGCGCACGTTGCGCTTCAGCCAGGCGGCAAAGCGCGCATCGTGGGTTGCCCGTTCCGCGAGGTCCGCTCCGGCCTCGTGCGCCGGGCGGTAGGGCGGGGCGCTGAAGTGCGTGCCCATCCGCTCGATGTCCTCCGGCCACAGTCGCAGCTGCTCACCCTCGTCGCTGGCGAGGATCTTGGCGTATTCCGTCTCGAGGGCCGCCCGGAAGCGCTCGATGCCCCACTCGCGCAGCACGATCTTGATGCGCGCCTTGTGGATGTTGTCGCGCCGTCCGAACAGGTTGAACGTGCGCAAAATGGCGCAGGCGTAGATCAGCAGGTCCGATTCGGGCACGAAGCCGTTCATCTCCTGCCCGAGCATCGGCAGGCGGCCAAGACCGCCGCCGACGAAGAACCGGTAGCCGATCACCCCGTCGCGCCGCAGCACGTGCACCGCCGCATCGTTGGTGCGCGTGGCGGCGCGATCAGTGGTTGCGCCGCTGAAGCCAAATTTGAATTTGCGCGGCAGCCAGTAGAACTCCGGATGCAGCGTCACGAACTGGCGCAACAGCTCGCAGTAGGGGCGTGGATCGACCTGCTCATCGTCGGCCGCCCCGGCGAGGTAGTCGCAGGTGATGTTGCGGGTGTCGTTGCCGCAGGCCTGGATGCTGTGCAGCTGTACCTCGGCGAGCTCGGCGAGCAAATCCGGGACCTGCTCGAGCCGCGGCCAGTTCAGCTGGATGTTCTGCCGGGTCGTGAAGTGCGCGTACCCCTTGTCATAGGCGCGCACCACGTGCGCCATGGCGCGCAGCTGCGCCGAGCCGAGCAGTCCGTACGGCACCGAGATGCGCAGCATCGGTGCGTGACGCTGCTGGTACAGCCCGTTGCGCAGGCGCAGCTGGCGAAAATCATCCTCCGGGAGCTCCCCGGCGAGGTAGCGGCGCGTCTGATCGCGAAACTGCTCGGTGCGCTGGCGCAGCAGCTCGCGGTCGGTCTGATCGTAGCGATACATGGAGCGGACTATAGGCGCTC
>JAKBBE010000138.1 GCA_021826035.1 Pseudomonadota bacterium
GCGGCCCGACTGAGCGGCGCGGCGCTCAGATGTGCTCGGCGGCCGCCTCCAGCACGCTCTCGGCGCCTCCCTCGACGATCTGGGCGAGCCCGAGCGCCTGCGGCAGCACCTGCCGGGCATAAAAGTGTGCGGTGCGGATCTTCGCCTCGTAGAACGCCCGGTCCGCCCCGCTGAGTCCCGCCGCGGCGAGCGCCGCGGATTTCGCGAGTTGCCAGCCGCCGATCGTCACCCCACAGAGCTTCAGGTACGGTACCGAGACGGCCAATCCGCGCGCGGCGTCCGCCGCCATGGCCACGAGCAGCGATCGCGTCGCGCGCTCGAGCAGCGCGACGCCCTGCAGGGCCGCATCGCGGGTCTGGAGCACTGCGGGCACGGCGGTCTCGATGGCGCGCAGCTCGGCGGCCATGTCCGACAGCAGCTTCGCCATGGCCGCACCGCGGTCCCGGGCGAGCTTGCGGCCCACGAGGTCGTTGGACTGGATGCCGGTGGTTCCTTCGTAAATCGTCGTGATGCGCACGTCGCGCACGTACTGCGCCGCGCCGGTCTCCTCGACGAATCCCATGCCCCCGTGCACCTGCACCCCGAGCGCCGCAGTCTCATTGCCGCTCTCCGTGCACCAGCCTTTGACGATCGGGATGAGCAGATCGCCGCGCTCGAGCGCCGCGCGGCGGGTTCCCTCGTCCGGGTGATGGGCGCCCAGATCGAGCTGCAGGCCCGCGTACAGGGCGAGTGCGCGCGACGCTTCGGTACAGGACTTCATCGTCAGCAGCATGCGCCGCACGTCCGGGTGTTCGATGATCGGTGTCGGGCCGGCGGCACCCGGCGGTCGACCCTGGACGCGGGTGCGGGCGAATTCAACGGCGCGCTGGAAGGCACGCTCCCCGACGGCGTAGCCCTCGACGCCGACGGCCAGTCGCGCGGTATTCATCATGACGAACATGTATTCCAGGCCGTGGTTCGCCTCCCCGACCAGGTAGCCGACCGCGCCCCGGTCATGGCCGTACTCGAGCACGCAGGTCGGGCTGGCGTGAATGCCGAGCTTGTGCTCGATCGACGCGCAGCGTACTTCGTTGCGTTCCCCGAGCGAGCCGTCGGGGCCGATCAGGACCTTCGGCACGATGAACAGCGAGATGCCCTTGGTCCCTGCCGGGGCGCCCTCGATGCGTGCGAGCACCATGTGGATCGTGTTTTCGGTCAGATCGTGCTCACCCCAGGTGATGAAGATCTTCTGGCCGAACACTCGGAAGTGATCTCCCTCGGGGACGGCGCGAGTGCGGATCAGCGCCAAATCCGACCCGGCCTGTGGCTCGGTGAGCACCATCGTGCCGGTCCACTCGCCGCGGATCATCTTCGGCAGATACTGCTGCTGCTGTTGCTGCGAGGCGCACATCGACAGCGCATGCACTGCACCGTGGGTGAGCATCGGACAGAGCTTGAACGCCAAATTCGCCGAGGCCAGGATCTCCTGCACGGCGTTGCTGAGCGCCTGCGGTACGGGCTGGCCCCCGAAGCGCGGGTCGGCGCCGAGCTGCGGCCAGCCGCCCTCGACGAACTGGCGGTACGCATCCTTGAAGCCCTCGGGCGCGCGGACCCCGTCGGGACTCCAGTGCGCCCCCTCCTGGTCCCCGGTGCGGTTCAGCGGCTCGAGCACCGATTCGGCGAATCGCCCGGCCTCCTCGAGGATGGTGCGGCCGAGCTCGTGCGAGTACTCGGCATATTGCGGGCAGTCGGACAGGGCGGTGCTGCCGAGGAGTTCCTCGAGAACGAAACGCAGCTCTCTCAGGGGCGCGCGATACATGAGCGATCTCCGCGGACGGGGGAGTACAGCCCCCATTTTAACTGTTTTTCTTTCATATCCTACTGCCGAGTAACTTTCCTTCCGGCCGGTAGGGTCGCGTTGCGGATCTCCCCGGACCCGGTGGGGTGGGGCCCGGTGCACCAGGCCCCCCCGTGGCGGCAGCGAACCCCGCGCACCCGCGCCACCGCATATGTCAAACCTCGAGCGGGCGCCGCTCGAGTGCGGCGCGAATATGACAAGCGGCTATGACAAACATCGCGTTCGCGGCCGTCATCGGTGCGCAAGGTCCGGCGGAACGCGAGGGAGTTCACGGCACCGCCGGCATCATGGTGTCACTCTTTGCATACACTCCAATCGTCCACCCGCTCATCCATGGGAAATGTCATGCACGCCGCGGCACTGCACAGCGCTCACTCCGAGGACTCCGGCGCACCCGCGACGCCGCAGAGCATCGAGGCGCTCGGCCGGCGCATCTGCGAGGCATTGCCCCCGCTGCGCCTGCACTCGGTGTCCATCTGCGACAACCAATGCAACGTGCTGTGGTTGAGCGAGGGCGCGCTCGGACCGGATGAGCACGCGCTCGTCACCGATGCGCTGGAGCGCTTCGCTACCGCCGCTGAGAGCTTCGAGGCTCGCGTCGAGGACGGGCGCGTCGCGGTGTTTCTCGCGGTGCGCGCCGCGCGTGCCGGACTCGCCGGACTGGTGATGGTCTTGGCCGACACCAAGGCCGGCGGGGAAGGGCTGCTCGGACGCATCGCCACCGGACCGGTTCAGGCCCTGATCCGCGAACTCGGTGCCGCGATCCCGCACGCCCCGCAGCGCCGCGTCGATCACGACCCCACCGGGATGCTGCTGTCGCTCGCAGACGAGGCAGCGCCCGTCGAGAGCGCTTCTGCGCCTCCGTCGCCCGCCGCGACGGCCGACCTCGCACCTGCGGCGGTGGATCAGCTGCTCGCCCACGGGGAGCTGTCGCTCGAACTCGAACCACCGGCCGCGCCTGCAGCGCCGCCCTCTGGCGCAGCGCCGCCGGTGCAGGCGCCGAGCCCGCCGCCTGAGCGGCCGCCGGTGCTGCAGCCGGCACCGGCGGCCGCTCAGGCGGCCGCGATCCCCGGCAGCCCTGCCGAGCGCGTGGCGCTCGAGGTGATGCCGTTCGTCAAATTGCGCAGCGGAGGGCAGATGCGCCGCTTCGAGGTGCTGCCGCGAGGCACGCCGCGGCAGAACCGCGACCCGGCCGCCCTCGATGCTCTGGCGATGGAGAGCCTGCTGGCGTGGATGGCCGCGCACCGGTCGGATTGGACGCTCGAACCCACCGCGTTCACCCTGAATTTGTCCATCGCGACGCTCGAGGATGAGCAGTTCTTGCGCCAGCTCAGTGCCGGTTTCAGCCACAGCGGCATCTCGCCGGAGAACATCGGGTTCGAGATCGCCGAGCCGCTGTGCACCCAGCGGCGCGCGTCGGTCGAGCGGTTCATCAGCGGGTGCGAGCGGCTCGGCTGCTTCGTCGTGATCGACGGGTTCACCTTCGACTCGGCCGTGGTGCCACTGCTGCGCTCCAAGGCGGTTCGGTTGGTCAAGATCGAACCGCGGCTGTGTGCGGCCGCGCTGAAAGACAAGCTCGCGCAGGCCGTGGTGGTCGCCATCGTGCAGGCGGTCAAGGTGCTCGGTATTCACTGCGCCGCGCAACAGATCGAGACGCAGCAGGCGCTGCGCTGGCTCACCGCGGTGGGCTGCGACTTCGGCCAGGGATCGATGCTCGCGCGGCCGCTGCCCATTGCGCGGTTGCAAACCCCCGCGAGTGCCTGAGGCGCCGCGTCGTCGAGCGCCGGCGGGCCAAGATAGGGTAAGCTTGGGCCCCTTCCGCGGCCCCGGAGCGGGTGCGGCGGGCGGAAAACCATGAAGATCAAGACGGTCATCGTCGACGACGAGGCGCTCTCTCGGCGTGGCATCGAACGGCTGCTGCGCGAGACACCGGATTTCGAAGTGATCGCCGAGTGCGGCAATGGCCGTGACGCGGTCGGCGTGATCCAGCACGAGCACCCCGATGTGGTGTTTCTGGATATCCAGATGCCCGTGCTGTCCGGCTTTGAGGTGCTCGCGCGTCTGCCACAGGACAGCGTGCCGCTGGTCGTGTTCGTCACCGCGTTCGATCAGTACGCGCTGCGGGCGTTCGAGGCGCGCGCCGTGGATTATCTGCTGAAACCCGTCGATGAGCGCCGCTTCGAGATGACGCTCGATCGCGTGCGGCAGAACCTGCAGGCCCGCCACGCAGTCGATCAGCGCGACAAGCTGATGGAAGTGGTCGCGGAAATCACCGGATCCGGGGAGATCGAGCTCGAGACGATCCTCGAGCACGGCAGCACGGCGATCGAGGCGAGCCATCCGCAGATTCTGCCAATCCGCCAGGGCCGGCACACCGCGCGCGTGCCCATCACCTCCATTCAATGGATCGATGCGGCCGGTGATTACATGTGCGTGCATGCCGAAGGCGATACGCACATCCTGCGTGGCACGATGAAAGAGCTCGAGGAAGTGCTCGATCCGCGCATCTTCCAGCGCGTGCACCGCTCCACCATCGTCAACCTGCGCTACGTGAAGAGCCTGCGCGCGCACATGAACGGCGAGTACTTCCTGACGCTCGACGGTGGCCAGGAGCTGAAGCTCTCGCGTACTTATCGGGACAAAATCGAGATTTTCCTCGGCAACAGCCCCCTGCAGCGCAGCGCCGCGGAGTAAGCCTGCGGGCGTCGATCAGGACGGGCGCGTACGCAACGCTCGCCAGGGCGCGCTGAGCGCCGCCTGAATGCGCCGCCCCAGGGTGCCTGCCGCCGGTGCGCGCAGGCGAAAGCCGATGGCCCGCACGTAATCCGGAACGCTCCAGCGAAAACGGGAACCGCCCGGAAAGACGTGCGTATCGCCCGCTTGCAGCCGCCGGCTGACACCGGCAATCTCGACCATCGCGCAGCCCTGCACGATGTGCACGATCTGTTCGGCGGGATATTCCCACTGGAATCGACCGCTGGTGCAGTCCCACATGAACGCCGCGGCTGCGCCGTCGGTGCTGCTTGCGAGCGGCTTCTCGCGCGCCCGGGGCTCCCCCTCGAGCACCCACTCCCCGGGGATCACGAGCGGCTCGAGTCCGTAGGTGTCGCGCCGTCCGGGCAGCGGGCCGTCGAGCGAGACGGTCTGCTCGAGCAGGTCGATTTCCGCCGACACGTGTGCGGGGTGTTCAGATTTGCCGGATGGTGGCGGTTTTCCCAAAAGAGGTTCTCCACTGCGGCGCCTGCGCTCGACGGACCTACCGCCGGCAGCGGATGCGCCAGTGCCGAGCGCGCGCCCGGCAGCTCAAGGCGCGCAGCATACGAGCCGCAGCAGCGGCATTCCGTGAGTTGCCGCACAGGGTGCCGGCGCTGCGTGGGCGGGAGCCCGGTGCCGATTCCGCCGCACCCGGCGTCACGTTACACTCGTGCACACGCGGGCGAACCATCGTCCGACACGGGCGGTTCCGCCGCCGCTGAGCGAAAGAAGGGGCGTCGCGATGAACCGAATTTGGCTGCAGTCGTATCCTCCCGGCGTTCCTCCCGAAGTCGACCTGAAGCGGCTGAGTTCCCTCGGGGAACTGGTGGATCATGCCTGTACGGCGTACCGCGAACTGCCGGCGTACGAGCAGTTCGGCACGACGCTCAGCTACGGGGAGCTCGATGAGCTCAGTCGCGCCTTTGCGGCCTGGCTGCAATCGGTCGGGCTCGCCAAGGGCGACCGGATCGCCATCATGCTGCCGAATTGCCTGCAGTATCCGGTAGTGCTCTTTGGCGCGCTGCGCGCCGGCCTAGTGGTGGTCAATACCAATCCACTCTACACGGGGCGCGAACTGGCGCACCAGCTCGAGGATTCCGGGGCGCTGGCGATCGTGGTGTTGGAGAACTTCGCCCACGTCGTCGAAGAAGTGGTGCCGCATACCCAGCTGAAGCACGTTCTGGTGACGGCGGTGGGTGATCTGTTGCCCAAACCGAAGTCTTGGCTGGTCAACTTCATCGTGCGGTACCGCCGCAAGCAAGTTCCGCCGTGGCATATTCCGCAGGCCGTGGCGCTGCGCAGCGTGCTGCGTGCGGGGCGCGCCCTGCATTTTCGTCCGGCGCCGCTCGGTAGCGATGATCTGGCCTTCCTGCAATATACGGGCGGGACGACCGGCGTTGCCAAGGGCGCCATGCTGACGCATGGCAATCTCTGTGCCAACCTGCTGCAGGCGCTCGCCTGGATCGACGGCTACTTCTCGGGCGAGCCCGGCACGCTGATCACAGCGATCCCGCTGTATCACGTGTTCGCCCTGACTGCGAATTGCCTGCTGTTTGCGTACCTGGGCTGGAAGAACGTGCTCATCATCAACGCGCGGGATTTCCCGGCGCTGGTCGCGGAGATGAAGCGCCACAAGTTCGAGTTCTTCAGTGGCGTCAATACGCTCTTCAACGCGCTACTGCATACGCCGGGTTTCGCTGAGGTGGATTTCAGTGAGCTGAAAATCACGCTGGGTGGGGGTATGGCCGTTCAGGCCGCCGTGGCGCAGCGTTGGAAGGAAGTCACGGGTAAGATCCTCAGTCAGGCCTGGGGGTTGACCGAGACATCCCCCGCGGTCGCGATCAATCCTATCGGGGATGACTTCAACGGTTCGGTGGGACTGCCCATTCCTTCGACCGAAGTGACGATCAAGGACGACGCAGGCAATGACGTGCCGCTCGGCGAGCCTGGCGAGGTCTGCGTGCGCGGACCGCAGGTGATGCGCGGCTACTGGAATCGACCGGATGAGACCGCTGCGGTGCTGATGCCCGAGGGATGGCTGCGCACCGGAGATATCGGCTACATGAATCCGAAAGGATTCGTCTATCTGCAGGATCGCAAGAAGGACATGATTCTGGTCTCTGGCTTCAACGTCTATCCGAATGAAGTCGAGGAGATCGCGGTGACGCACCCCGCAGTCCTCGAGGCCGCCGCGATCGCGCAGCCTGATGAGCACTCCGGGGAGGTCGTCGCGCTGTTCGTGGTACCGAAGGATCCATCGGTCACCGCTCAGGACATCATCGATTTTTGTCGCAAATCACTGGCGGCGTATAAAGTCCCGAAGCACGTCTATTTCCGCAAGGACTTGCCGAAGAGCAATGTGGGGAAGATCCTGCGCAAGGAATTGCGCGCCGAACTCATCGG
>JAKBBE010000139.1 GCA_021826035.1 Pseudomonadota bacterium
GAGCTGCTCGGCCAGATCTCGCAGGTACCCCTCCCAGTGGCGCGGCTCGCCGAACCAGGGGAACGCACGCGGGAACGCAGGGTCCGTCCACCGCTCGCACACCCAGGCCGCATGGTGCAGCATCCGCAGCGCTCGCAGCGGCTCGATCAGGCGCAGTTCGTGGTAATCCAGGGACGCGAACTGCTCGTACCCGGCCATCAGCTCGACCCACTGCGCCTGCTGCTCGGCCGGCTCGCCCGAGAGCAGCATCCACAGGTCCTGGATGCGCGGCGCCATGGCGCAGTCATCGAGATCCACGAAGCGCGGCCCCTGCTCCGCCCAGAGCAGATTGCCCAGGTGACAGTCCCCGTGCACCCGAATCGTGCGCACCGGGGCGACCTCCTCGTACACCCGCTCGATGCGCTGCAGCAGCTGATCGCTGAGGCGCGTGTACTGATCCGTGAGCGCCTCCGGCAGCAGCGCCGAGGCGAGCAGCGCACGCTGCGCCTGTTGCCCGTAGCGCTCCGGATCGATCGCCGGGCGGCGCGCGAACGCCGCTCGCGCGCCCACCTGGTGGATACGGGCGAGCGTGCGGCCGAGCAGTTCGCGCGCGCCCGGCGCATCGAGCTCCGGCGCCCGCCCGGCCAAGCACTCGAAGGCGGCGAACCGGAAGCCCGCCTGGCGGATCAGCGTGTGTCCCCCGACCTCGAGCGGAGCGGCCACCGGCAGCTCAGCCTCCGCGAGCTCGGCGGTAAAATCGTGCTCCTCGAGGATCTGCGCATCGCTCCAGCGCCCCGGCCGGTAGAATTTCAGGACCCGGAACCCGCCGGCCGTGCCTAAGCGGTAGACCCGGTTCTCATAGCTGTTCAGCGCCAGCAGCCGCCCGTCCGGCTCGAGACCCGCGACCTCGGCGGCTTCAAGCACCTGCTCGGGCGTGAGCTCGGCAAAAGGCTGCAGACCGGCACCGGCTCTCAGGTGTCGGCGCTGGGATTTGTTTATGATTTCGTCTTTCATGGACTTACGGACACATTCTGGCATGAAACCTTCGAGCATCCTCGTCACCGGCGGCGCCGGATACATTGGCAGCCACGTCGTACTGCAGCTGCGGGCCCGGGGCGAGCGGGTGGTCGTGCTCGATGACCTCTCCCGGGGCTTTCGCCAGGCCGTGCTCGATACCCCCCTCGTGGTGGGCCAGGTCGGGGACCGAGAGACGGTGCTGAACGTGATGCGCGAGCACGACGTCGACACCGTCATGCACTTCGCGGCCTTCACCATCGTGCCGGAATCGGTGAGCGAGCCGCTGAAGTACTACGGCAACAACACCTGCTCGACACGTGCGCTGCTCGAGTCCTGCCTCGAGGGCGGGGTCAAGAACTTCGTATTCTCCTCCACCGCCGCGGTGTACGGCATCCCGGCCGAGGGCGTCGCAGCCGAAGACACCCCGACCGCGCCGATCAACCCGTACGGGACCTCGAAGCTGATGTCCGAGTGGATGCTGCGCGACGTGTCGGGCGCGTCGGCGCTGAAGCACGTGGCGCTGCGTTACTTCAACGTCGCCGGCTCGGACTCCCAGGGGCGCGTCGGCCAGGCGACCCCGAAGGCGACGCTGCTGATCAAAGTGGCCTGCGAGCACGTGATCGGCAAGCGCCCGCAGGTGGCGATTTACGGCAGCGACTATGCCACCCCGGACGGCACCGGGGTACGCGACTACATTCACGTCGAGGACCTCGCCACCGCGCACCTCGATGCGCTCGATTACCTGCGCGGCGGCGGCGCCTCGACGGTGCTGAACGTCGGATACGGTCACGGCTACAGCGTGCGCGAAGTCCTGCAGAGCGTCGAGCGGGTCTCGGGCCAGCGGCTGAACATCCGCGAAGAGCCCCGCCGCCCCGGCGATCCGCCGGCGCTGGTCGCCCGCGCCGAGCGGATCCGCCGCGAACTCGGCTGGAAGCCCCGGCTCGATGATCTGGACACCATCGTGCGCACCGCGCTCGCCTGGGAGGAGCGCCTGCAGCGCGAGCCGTGGAGCTGAGCGGCTCGATGGATGAAGTCACACCGGAGTACACTAGAGTCCGATGCGCTGGTTGCGCCCTAAGTCCCTCACGGGACTGATGCTTCTCGGTCTGGCGCTCCTCGCGCTGCCGTTGCTGGTGGCTATTGTCACGGCTGCGTTGCAGTTCCGTACCCTGTCGGTCGCCGGTCAAAAGATCATCATCGAGGGCGTCACCTCGGCCCGCGAGAGCCAGCGCCTCTTCAGCGAGATCGACTCGCTCGAGCGCACCGCCCGCCTCTACGACGTGCTGGATGACCCGAAGCTGCTGCAGTCGTACCAGCACGAAGACGGCCAGCTCACCGCCACCCGCCGCG
This sequence comes from Pseudomonadota bacterium, assembly GCA_021826035.1. The sequence continues at coordinate 2,347 of JAKBBE010000139.1, forward strand.
AGCTCACCGTGAACTCCAGTGCCGCGACCCGCGCGACGCTTGAGCAGCTCGCCGCCGTGCAGCAGAAAATCCGCACCCGCGTGCTCACCACCCCGCCGGGCACTCAGGCGGCCAATGCGGCCGGGCTCGGCAAGCTCTTCGCCACCCTCGGCGGCCTGGTCGACCGCACGGCGCAGGAGAGCAACCAGCACATCGACACCGAGATGGCCTCGCTGCGGCGCATGACCGAAGAGGCCCGCGAGCGGCTCTTCTGGCAGGCGGCTCTGCTGCTGCCGCTCACCCTGGTCGCGATCTACATGCTGACGCTCGCCATCGGACGGCCGCTGCGTCAGATCGACCGGGTCATCGCCGATCTCGGTCACGGGCGGCTGCACGAGCGCATCGCGGTCACCGGGCCGCACGACCTCGAGCGCCTCGGCGGGCAGCTGGAGTGGCTCAGGCTGCGCCTCAATGAGCTCGCCGAGGAGCGCAACCGGTTCCTGCGCCACATGTCGCACGAGCTGAAGACCCCGCTCGCGAACATCCGCGAAGGCACCGATCTGCTGATGGACGGAGCGGTCGGGGAGCTCGATGCCGGTCAACGCGAGGTGGCGGCGATCCTGCGCGACAACGGCATCCAGCTGCAGCGCATGATCGAGAACCTGCTCTCCTTCAGCGCCTGGCAGACCTCCAGCGTCGGACTCGATCCGAGCGAATTCCGCCTGCGGCCGCTGGTCAAGCAGGTGCTCGAGAACCAGCAGCTCACCGTGCTCTCCCAGCGGATGCGCCTCGACGTGCAGGTCGATGACGTGATGCTCTACGCCGATCGCGGCAAGGTACGCCTGATTCTGGAGAACCTGGTCTCGAACGCGGTAAAATACTCACCGAAGGGCGGCACCATCCACATCCGCGCCCACAGTACAGGTCCCAACCTCATTCTCGACGTCGCCGACAATGGCCCCGGCATCCCGCCGGAGGACCGCGAGCATGTATTTCGGGCCTTCTACACCGGCCGTGCGGCCAACGGCCTCTCCATCAAGGGCACCGGCATCGGGCTCTCGGTGGTGCTGGAGTTCGTCACGGCGCACGGCGGCACGATTCAGATCATCGACGGCCAGTATCCGGGTGCGCACTTTCGCATCCGGATGCCACGCGTCGTTCGCAACCAACCACCCGAGCGGGGAAAGCAAGCTCATGCTGCCTGACACGAAGTTGATTCGCCGCATCGCACTCGCGATGACGGCGCTCACCACCCTTGCGCTGGGCGCCTGCGCCAACACGCCGCTGCTGATGCGCTATCCGAGCGCCCACCGGGCCGCGGTCAAGGCGCCGCCCCCGCCGCCGAGCCCGCAGCGTGTGAGCACCGACCTGAATCTGCTGCACACCTGGTTCAACGCGCCGAGCGCGATGCAGAGTGAGCAGCTCGCCGCCGCAGAGTCGGCCTACCAGCACGGCCACTCGCCGCGCGACACGCTGCGCCTCGCTCTGCTACTCGGGATTCCGGGCACGCCGAGCACCGATATGCCGCGCGCGCAGCGCCTGCTGTCAGGTCTGGTTCAGGATCCGACCGACCAACTGTTGCCAAGTGAACACACTTTGGCCCAGTTGGCGCTCACATTTATCGCAAATCGGTTGACCGTGAACGCAGAAAGCCGCACCCTACAAACGGCCGATGCGGCGAAGATCTCGCAGTTGAAAGCGCAGCTCGACGCCGTCACCGATCAAGATGTCGCCCTGAAGCGACAGCTCGAACAGGCTCGCGCGAAACTCGCCGCGATCGCCAACATCGAGAAGTCGCTCAATGAGGGCAAACTAGGTACGACGGGGCCTCCACAGTGAACATGGTTGCTTCTATGTTGCCGGGCGAACAACGCAAGGCACCGCTTGCGCCGACACGACACAAGCCGCGCATCCTCGTGGTCGATGACGATCCGGGATTGCTCCGACTGCTGACGATCCGCCTGCGCGCCGAGAACTACGAGGTCGAGGCCGTCGAAGGTGGACCGCAGGCGCTCGCTGCCGCAGGACGGTTCCGGCCGGACCTGGTGATCACCGACCTGCGCATGGAGCCGATGGACGGCATTGCGCTCCTGAAGGAGCTGCAGGTGCGCTGGCCGGGCCTGAAGGTGATTCTGCTCACCGCGCACGGCACTATTCCCGATGCGGTGCAGGCGACCCAGATGGGCGCGTTCGGCTTTCTCACCAAGCCGGTCGAGAAGCAGGAGCTGCTCGATCAGGTGCAGAAGGCGCTGCGCATCTCGGGGTTCGGCGCCTCGGATGAGGACTGGCGCGCGCAGATCATCACCCGCAGTGCGGTCATGGAAGAGAAGCTCGCCCAAGCGCACATGGTGGCCGGCACCGATGCGCGCGTGCTCATCACCGGGGAGAGCGGCACCGGCAAGGAACTGCTCGCCAAGGCCATCCACCTCGCGAGCCCGCGGCGCAATCGTCCCTTCGTCGCCATCAACTGCGGTGCCATGGCCGAGAACCTCCTCGAGTCGGAGCTGTTCGGCCACGAGAAAGGCGCCTTCACCGGGGCCACCAGCCAGCATCGGGGCCTGTTCATGGCCGCCGACGGCGGCACGCTGATGCTCGATGAGATCGGCGACATGCCGCTTCGGCTCCAGGTCAAGCTGCTGCGTGTCCTGCAGGAGGGCATGATCCGCCCCGTGGGGGGCACCCAGGCCCTGCCGGTGAATGTGCGCGTCATCTCCGCCACGCACCGCGACCTGCAACAGCTGCTCGCCCAGGGCCAGTTCCGTGAGGACCTGTACTACCGGCTGAACGTGGTGCACATCGAGATGCCCGCGTTGAACCGGCGTCGGGAGGATATCCCGCTGCTGGTGGCCCACTTCCTGGCACAGATCGCCGGGGAGACCGGCCAGCGCAAGATCTATGCGCCCGAAGCGGTGGAACTGCTCGCGACCGCCGACTGGCCGGGGAATATCCGCCAGCTGCAGAACGTGGTGCGCCAAAACGTGGCGCTCTCCCAGACCCCGATCATTCCGGTGGAACTGGTCCAGCAATCCCTCGGGGGCACGCAGGGACACCTGCCGTCCTTCGATGAGGCCCGGGACGAATTCACCCGCAGCTATCTGTCGCAGATCCTGCAGATCACGGGCGGGAACGTCACCCAGGCCGCGCGACTCGCCAAGCGCAACCGCACGGATTTCTACAAGCTCCTCGCCCGCCATCAGCTGACTGCTGACGAGTTCAAGCAGCGCTGAACCTCAAGCCCCCCTCCCCCCGGGGCTAAAACGTGAACCGGGTCACGGATTGACCCTCTCAACCGCCGATTGCGGCCCAGAGGCCGTTGCCCGCCCGCCGGCCCGCATGGGATGGGGCTATCCTGTCACGAGCCGTTCACGGGTATGCCCTAGGATGCCTCCGTTGAGGTAGACTCCTCGACCCGGTCGGCGCGGCAGCGGATGTCGCGCGAAGATGGAATGACGCGCGAGCGTCCCTGAGAAGATTTGAAGGGGTATGCAGACCGACATGAAACCTGAACGCACTGAGCCTGAGGATCCGAGCCCGAACGCCCTGGAGGGTGTTGCGGATGAATCCCCGACGGCCAAGGTCCGCCGGCTTCGCCCGGTGAAATCCCCCTATGCCTGGGATCCGTTCGAGGTCTGGCGCACACGCGTGAAGCCGAAGAGCGAGGACGGAACGGCCCAGTAGGGCCCCTCTCTGCGGGGGTGCCTCAGCGCCCCTTGCCGAGGAACACGACCTCTGCGGTCTGCAGCAGGATCGCGAGGTCAAACAGCAGCGTGTTGTTCTTGACGTAGTACAGGTCGTACTGCAGCTTCTGCAGCGCATCTTCCTCGGAAGATCCGTACGGATAGCACAGCTGCGCCCAGCCCGTGATGCCCGGTTTGACCGAGTGACGCTCGTGGTAGTACGGGATGCGCTCGGCCAAATCCGCCACGAATTCCGGGCGCTCCGGACGAGGCCCCACGAGGCTCATCTGCCCGCGCAGCACATTCAGCAGCTGGGGCAGCTCATCGATGCGCACCTTGCGGATGAACGCCCCGACGCGCGTGACGCGCGGATCATTCTTCGCCGCCCATTGCGCCTGGCCGTTCTTCTCGGCATCGATGCGCATGCTGCGGAACTTCATCAGCTCGAAGGACTGACCGAGCACGCCCACGCGCCGCTGCCGGTAGAACACCGGGGCGCGCCAGCCCTCCTCGAACTTGATCGCGAGCGCGGTGACCAGCATGACCGGTGAGGCCAGCGTCAGCACCACCAGGCCCGCGCTGAGATCGAGGATCCGCCCGGTCAGACGCCGGACCGGGTCCCGCCGGAACCCTTCCCCAAAGATCATCCAGGCGGGATTGAGGATATCGATGCGCACCCGACCGGTCTCGCGCTCGAGGAAGCTCAGCTGCTCGGTGACGTCCACCCCCGCCAGACGGCACTGGAGAAGCTCAGCGATCGGGAACCCCCGACGCCGATCGTCCATGGCCACGACCACCTCGCTCACGTCGAGCCGCGTACAGAGTCCTACGAGCCCTTCTGCGGGATCCAGTACGGCGTCCGCCACCGCCCGCATCTCCCCCGTTGCCGGCACATAGCCCACGACGCAGAAGCCGCGCCGGTCGGCGCGTCGCCGAATGCCGG
>JAKBBE010000140.1 GCA_021826035.1 Pseudomonadota bacterium
ACGAGCTCCGGATCGTCGCAGTGAAGGGAGTTGATGCGCGGGCTGACCGCGTGGCTGGCCAGCAGCTCCTCAGGAGCCGTTCGCAGCAGCGCTTTCGCCTCGACCGGGGTTCCCCGCAGCCAGGTGTCGACGTCCTCGGCCGCAATGATCGCCGGCATCTCGCGCGTCGCGCTCTGAATGGACTCGATCGGTGCACAGGCCGGCACCGTCAGGATCGTACATCCCTCGATCACATCACCGTCCTCGGTCTCGGTACGATCCCAGAGGCCCGCCACTGAGAACACGTCGCGGTCGTGGGCATGGACGAAGTACGGCTGTCGGTATCCTGCCGGGGTCAAACGCCAGGTGTAGAACCCGGCGAACGGTAGAATGCAGCGTTGGCTGTTGAGCCAGGGTCCGCGAAAGAGCGGGCTGTCTTCGAGCGAGCCGACCGCGAGGCGCAGCCACAGTCCCGCCGACGTGTCGCCGTTGGCCCACGCCGGGGTCAGTCCCCAACGCATCATCACGGCCTCGGACTGACCGGCATGGAGCCGCACCGCGGGGACATAGCGCGTCGGCGCCACGTTGAAGCTGGCTGCGAAGCGCCACCACCTGCACTGGGGTGCAAGTTCGCGCTCCGCCAGACCCTGATCCGGGACCACATATCGCTCGCACATGGACGAACCATAGTCCATGCCGACCGCAGCGCCTGTGACGCATTGCACGAGTTGACTCACGGAGGCTTGCAGCGCGACATCCGACGCCCCCGGACCGCACCAATCTGTCGGCAAACAGCGTCAATCTTCGATTGATCTGATCTCGACCGACTGACGTCTCGGCTGCCCCGTGCGCGTGACCCTCCGCCGGCCCTCGGCGCGCGTCCCGCCGGGGGCGGGTGCGGGCTCGACCCGATCCACACTCCGACCATCCGGACAGGATGCGAGCCGAAGCCATGGCGGCCGAGGCGTAGCCGCACGGCGCAGTGGGCCGGTGCACCGCGGCCATCACGTGTTCCGCGCGCACCGGTTGTGCAGCGTACGGGACGCGACCTCTCTGCCGCGGGGCCCAGGCCGCTCGCGCGGAGGGTACGCTATCCGCACGGGCTTCCGGAGGCGCGGCACCCCAGCCGAGCTAGGTTTTTGAGCGAAACGTAAGGCCGCTCTCTATAATTTTGGGCCGTCCGTTGCACCCTCGCGCGAACCGTTCACGCCAACGACTCTGGGTGCGGTCAGTCGGACACCCAGCACGACCCGGGGTCTTCATCATGCCGCACGTTTCGCATGCACCCGCCGATCACTACAGTCCCCAACGCTCGGCCGTCACGGACCTCAATATCCGCCTGATCGCACTGCGCCAGACCACACCGTTGCTGCGACGGCTGGCCGCGGGTGCGCATCTCGGCATCATCTCCGCCTGCACGGCGCTCATCGCCTACCTTCCGGCCCGGGCCCTCGGTCTGAGCGAGAGCTTCTGGAGTGCCATTACGGCGATCGCGGTCGTTCAGACGGAATTCCGGGCCACCCAGTCGACCGCGCGCGATCAGTTCGTCGGGGCGGCGATTGGCGGCCTCTGCGCCATCGGCGCGCTGCTTGCCCTGGGCCATGATCTGGGCACGTACTCGATTGCCGTGATCCTCTCGGTGACCGTCTGCTGGCTGCTCAATATGGCCTCCGCGAGCCGCCTGGCGGGCATCACGGCGACGATCATTCTCCTGGTACCCCACGGCGGAACTGCCGAGCAAATGCTGATCGCACGCATCAGCGAGGTCGGCTGGGGCGTGTGCACCGGCGTCGGCACGGTCTGGCTGGCGGCCCGGTTCCCCGCCGAGCGCCTGTTGCGATTGCGCGAGCGCCGCTGATGAGAACCCCCTTCGAGTGGGCGCTTCTTAAATTAGGCTCTGCACATGCCGTATACCGATGCATCCCGCCGACTGATTGAACGGCTCGGGATCGACTGGCCGATCATTCAGGCGCCGATGGCGGGAGTCTCCACGCCACAGATGGCCGCCGCGGTCTCGAACGCCGGCGGTCTCGGTTCGATCGGGGTCGGCGCGATGACCGCCGCGGCCGCCGCGCAAGCGATCGACGCCTTTCGCGCACGCTCGAGGCGCTCGCTCAACGTCAACGTCTTCTGTCACCGTCCCGCGCAGTCCGATCCGCCCCGGGAATCGGCGTGGCTCGATCGACTGCGACCACAGTTCACCGCGCTTCAGGCGCAGCCACCGACTGCGCTCGCCGAGATCTACACCAGCTTCACCGTCCATGAAGCGATGTTCACCACCCTGCTCGCCGCACGTCCAACAGTCGTGAGCTTTCATTTTGGGCTGCCACGCCCCGAGTGGATCCGCGCATTGCGTGCGGCCGGGATCGTGTTGTTCGCAACCGCCACCAGCCTCGCGGAGGCCAAGGCCAGCGTCGAGGCGGGTATCCAAGTCATCGTCGCCCAGGGTTACGAGGCGGGCGGCCATCGAGGCATCGTCGATCCCGACGGCCCCGATGATCAGCTCGGCACGGTGGCATTGACCCGACTCCTCACGAGCGCACTCACCGTTCCAATCATTGCCGCCGGGGGCATCATGGACGGCCGGGGCATTGCCGCGGTGCTACAGCTCGGCGCCGCCGCGGCACAAATGGGGACCGCGTTCTTGGCGACGGACGAGTCGGCGGCAGACGCCGCCTACCGCAGCGCACTGTGCAGCGATGCCGCCTACCATACCGTCATGACGCGGGCGATTTCCGGCCGGCCGGCGCGCGCCCTCGCCAACCGGTTCACGGCCTGGGGAATGCAGGTTCGTGCCGACGAAGTGCCGGCGTATCCGATCGCCTACGATGCAGGCAAGGCCTTGCACGCGGCGGCACAGGCGGCTGGTGAGTCCGGGTTCGCCGCTCAATGGGCCGGTCAGGGTGCGCCGCTGGCGCGAAGGCTGAGCGCCGGGGCGCTCGTCGCCGAATGGGTCCACGAACTGTCAGACCGCTGAGCGCGGCCCACCGCGGCGGTTACTGCAGATGAAACTGCGTACACCACTGCGAGAGCACGTGGGCGAAGCAGTCTGATTTCACTTGACTCGCCCAGGCCGGCACGCTGCCGCTCGGGATCGGCAGGATCAGATCGAGCAGAACGTCGCCGGTCTGCTGCAGTGCCGGCAGAAGACGTGCGGACAGCGCGGACTGGTGCACCCGGGGATTCTTCGCGGCCACGGCCTGCGGTTCCGGTGGACCGTGCACCGGGGTGTCACTCAGCGGCGGGGGATGGCTCGTCGTCCGCGGCGGCGTAGCACATCCGCTCAGGCCGCCGAGCAACAGTCCGGCCACGAGCAGTGCGAGCAGCCGGCGACCCGCCGTTTCTTGCCTGTTGATGCGCATCCGTTCACCTCCGGCAGCCTTCTGCCCGCCGACACCGGCAGTTCCACCCCACCCGTGCGGCACCCAAGCTCCAGCATCAGCCACACCGCGGCGCAACCGCTGCGGTTCGCTCCGATAGTACACCCGCGAGGGGGTGCCGAGACACCGCGGACGGGCTCGGGACTGCCCTTCCCGCGTCCATCGCCTCAGGTATCATCCGCAGGGTGGTCACATTCACGGCAACCCCGGAGGATCCTGTCATGACGCCGATGACGATGGCCCTCACGCCCGCGACGCAGTTGGCACAGTCCCAACCGCTGCATTTTCCCAATGAGAGTGCCGAATATCGTGCTCAGCGCACCGCGCTGTTGGCCGAGGAGATCGAGCTGCGCCGGCACATCGAGCGCGTCGCGGCGATGCGCCGGGCGCTTCCCCCGGGAGGGATCGTGCGCGGCGATTACCGCTTTCAGGGTGAGGAGGGACCGACGGATTTCGCCGGCCTGTTCCGCGGCCAGCAAACCCTGGTCGCCTACAGCTACATGTTCGGCCCGCAGCGCGAACGGCCCTGCCCGATGTGCACCAACCTCCTCGGTGCCTGGGAGGGCAACGCGGCAGACATCGCTCAGCAGGTCGCACTCGTCGTGATTGCACGTTCGCCGATCGAGCGCCTGGTGGCCTGGAAGCAGGCCCGTGGCTGGCGAAATCTGCGTCTGTACTCGGATCTCACCGGCGCCTACTCACGGGACTACTTCGCCGTACGGCCCGACGGAGAGGAGGTTCCGGCGTTGAACGTCTTCACCCGCCGAGATGGCACCCTGCGCCACTTCTGGTCCGCTGAGATGACCTCCGCCACTGCCGATGCGGGCCAGGATTCGCGCGGTGCGCCAGACCCCGCGCCGCTGTGGATGGTGCTCGACTGCACGCCGGAGGGCCGCCCGGCCCACTGGTATCCCAAACTCGATTACGCGTGACCCGCGCGGAGGATGCCGATCCGCACCGGAAGGGACGCGCCGGCCCCGGACGGCTGGACGCGTCCCCTCAAGCTCAGCGCCGCAGCGCCGCCAGATCGTTCTTCGGCGATGGCGCGACCTCCCAGCCGCCACCGAGCGCCTGGTAGACCGCGACCAGACTGGTGGCGGTCTCCATCCGATCTGCGGCGAGCGCGTCCTCGGCCTGCAGCTCGGTGCGCTCGGCATCGAGCACCGCCAGGAACCCGACCATGCCGCCGCGGTAGCGCACGGTCGCCAGGTGCGCCGCGAGCGCGCTGGCGTTGGCCGCATCGGCGGCGTTGCGCTGCTGGGCCAGATCGCGCGCATGCGTCACCAGCGCATCCTCGCTCTGCTCGAGCGCGTGCAGCACGGTGCGCCGGTACTCATCGAGCGCCACGGCCTCCCCGGCCCGCGCACGGGCGATCTCCTCGTGCACGCGCCCGAGATCGAATGCCGCCCAGCTAATCCCCGGTCCGATGGCGTACGCCCGGGCCGCGGAGGCGCCCAGACCCGACAAGGACACCGCGCTGTAGCCGATGCTGCCGGTGAAGGTCACCTTCGGGAACAAGTCGGCGATCGCCACGCCCACCAGATCCGTGGATTCCTCCAGGTTCAACTCCGCCGCCCGAATGTCCGGCCGCCGGCGCAGCATCTGCGCCGGGCTGCCCACCGGCACGATGTGCGGCAGACGCGGCAGCGGGTGCGGCGCGCGCAGCAGCGCATCGAGCGCATCGGGCGGACGCCCGAGGAGCACGCTCAGACGGTGCATCGAGCGACTCACGGTCGCCTGCAGCGGCGAGATGCTCGCCAGCGTCGTGCTCAGCTGTGCCTGCGCTCGCGCCACGTCCAGTTCGGTGCCACTGCCGGCGTTCAGCTGCGCCCGCGTCAGTGCGAGCGCCTGCTGTTCGATGCGCACGTTGGCGCGGGCCACCGCGAGCTCGCTCTGCTCGCCCCTGAGCTCGAAATAATTGCGTGCCACGGCCGCAATCACCGACACCTGTGCATCGTGCAGATTTGCGACCCTGCGCTCGAGCGCCGCGTTGCGCGCCTCGATGCCGCGACGGACACCGCCAAAGAAGTCGAGCTCCCAGACGGCATCGAAGCCTGCATTGTAGGCGCTGGTCGAATACGCCGTACCGAAGGGATTGGACGCTGCGGCCACCCGCTGCTTCGTGTAACCGCCGGCCGCCGTCACGGTCGGTGCCAGCTGAAAGAGCGACTCGTCGCGCAACGCGCGCGACTGCATCAGCCGGCCGAGCGCGATGCGCAAGCTGTAGTTGGTACGCAGCGAGGTCCGGACCAGCCGATCGAGAGTCGGGTCCTGGAACTGCCTCCAGAACGCAACCTCGATGTGCTGGTTCGAATACGGGCCGGACGCCGCCGCCGTGAACCGAGCGGCGAGCGCCGTCTTCGGGCGCACGTAGTTCGGTCCCACCATGCAGCCCGACAGCAGCGCCAGTGCAAGGCCGAACGGCAGCAACATCCTCACGCTGCGCCCGACCGAAGTCCGTAGAACATGATCACGCATGATGGGGCTCCTGGGCGAGCAGCTTCGCGCCTGCTCTTCCTCTATCGGTGATTCGTCGCACCAGCACATAAAACACCGGCGTCAGCAGCAGCCCGAAGAAAGTCACGCCGAGCATGCCGGAAAACACCACGATGCCGAGCGCATGGCGAATTTCAGCGCCCGCACCGCTCGCCAGCACCAGCGGTACGACGCCCATGATGAAGGCAAACGAGGTCATGAGTATCGGGCGCAGCCGCAGGTGCGCCGCCTCGAGCACCGCGGTGACCGTATCGCGTCCATGCTCCTCTTGCAGGTGTTTGGCGAACTCCACGATCAGGATGGCGTTCTTGCAAGCGAGCCCCACCAGCACCACCAACCCCACCTGCGTGAAGATGTTGTTCGTGCCGTGATCGAGCCACACGCCGGTGATGGCTGCGAGCAGACACATCGGCACGATCAGGATGATCGCCAGCGGCAGACTCAGACTCTCGTACTGCGCGGCGAGCACCAGAAACACGAACAGCGCGCACAACGGGAAGACGATCTCGCCGGTATGACCGGAGATCAGCTGCTGGTAGGACAGACCCGTCCACTCGAAATGCATGCCGCGCGGCAGCGTCCGGTGGAGAATCTGCGTCATCGCCGCCTGCGCCTGTCCGGAGCTGTATCCGGGCGCCGGCCCGCCGTTGATGTCGGCGGATCGGTAGCCGTTGTAGCGCTGCACGATGTCCGGGCCGAACGTGCGCTGCACGGTGAGGACCGATCCGAGCGGCACCATCTGACCGGCGGCATTTCGCGTCTGCAACATCGAAATATCGCTGATGTGCGAGCGATACGGCGCATCAGCTTGCGCCAGCACCTCGTAAGTTCTGCCGAACCTGTTGAAATCGTTGATGTAATCCGAGCCCAAATAGACCTGCAGGGTGCGGAAGACATCCTCGAGGTTCACGTGCTCCTGCATCACTTTGGTGCGGTCGACGTTCACCTTCAGCTGCGGCACGTTGATCTGGTAGGTGCTGAACAGCCCGGCGAGCGCCGGATTCCGATAGCCCTGCTGCAGCGCCTTCTGCACCGCGTCGTAGAGCGCGGTCGAGCCCAGATCG
>JAKBBE010000025.1 GCA_021826035.1 Pseudomonadota bacterium
CAGCGAATGATCGGGGTTGACGGAGATCTTGCGTCCCTCGGTCGGGACGGTGATGTGCTGGTACTGCATCGGCGCATTGTACCGGCAAACCCGGGGCCGATCGTGAATCAGTATGAGGAATCAGCCCACCGGCTTCAGGGCGGACGGCAGGGATCTCAGAGGTGCGCCAGACGACGGCTCTGGCTGCGTTCGGCGATCAGCATGGCCAGTTCGAGCGCCTGTTCGTGGTTCAAGCGCGGATCGACGGTCGAGCGATAGGCGCGCTGCAGGTCCGCATCGGTGAGACCCCGCGCCCCGCCGGTACACTCGGTCACATCATCCCCGGTGAGCTCCACGTGCACCCCGCCGAGACGCGAGCCGTGCTCGGCGTGGATGCGAAAGGCGAGGTCCACTTCCTTCAAGATATTCTCAAAGCGCCGGGTCTTCAGTCCCGCGGTGCTGGTCTCGGTGTTGCCGTGCATCGGGTCGCAGACCCACAGCACCGTCTGGCCGCTCTGGCGCACCGCCTCAATCATCTTCGGCAGCGCCGTCTCGATGTCCTTCACCCCGAAGCGGTGAATCAGCGTCAAGCGTCCCGGCTGATCCTGCGGGTTGAGCGTGCCGATCAGCCCCTGCAGCCAGGCCGCATCCATCGCCGCGCCGATCTTGATGCCGATCGGATTGCTGATGCCGCGGAAGAATTCCACGTGCGCCCCGTCGAGCTTCGCGGTGCGCATGCCGATCCAGGGCATGTGCGTCGAGAGGTTGTACCAGCGGTCCTGACGCGGGATGAAGCGGGTCTGGGCCTGCTCGTAGAGCAGGTGCAGGCCCTCGTGGCTGGCGTAGAAATCCACCAGCGACGCCTCATGCACCCGCCGCCCACTGATGCCCTCGAAGAAATCGAGCGCATCGCCGATCGATTGCACGATGCGCTGGTAGGCGTCCTTCAGGGGCGCGTGCTTGACGAATCCGAGATCCCAGTACTCCGGGTGATGCAGGTCGGCGAAGCCCCCATCGACCAGCGCCCGGGCGAAATTCAAGGTCAGGGCCGCCCGTTCGTAGCCGCGCAGCAGCAGCTGCGGATCGGCCTGGCGCGCCGCGGCAGTGAACGCCGGGCGGTTGACCAGATCGCCGCGAAAGCTCGGCAGCGTCACCCCGTCGCGCGACTCGGTCTCGGCCGAGCGCGGCTTGGCGTACTGCCCGGCCATGCGTCCGACGCGGATGATCGGCTTCTTCAGTCCATGCAGCAGCACCAAGCTCATCTGCAGCAGGATCTTCAGCTTCTTGGCGATGGAGTCCGATTCGCAATCGGCGAACGTCTCGGCGCAGTCCCCGCCCTGCAGCAGGAACGCCTGACCGCGCTGGGCGGCCGCCAGGCGCTCGCGCAGCGCCTCGATTTCCCAGGACACGACGATCGGGGGCAGCCGCGACAGCTCGGCCACGACCTGGGCGAGTGCGGCCGGATCCTCGTACGTCGGCTGCTGCTGGGCCGGACGGCCCTGCCAGCTCGCCGGATGCCAAGCGGTGCTTTCGGGGGAGCGCATGATGATATTGATCGTAGCATGGACTGGCGCGGATCGACCCGCAGGTCCAGAATTGTCGGTTTCATTATTATTCCGGGGGCGACATGCACCGCGTTTTGATTCTCGGCGCCGGTAAGATCGGCGCATTGATTTCCGGACTTCTGGCCAGCTCGGGCGCCTACGAGGTAGCGCTCGCTGACGTCGATCACGCCGTGGCGGACGCCGTGGTCAAGGCCCACGATCTGAAGGGCATGAGTGCCTACGGTCTCGATGCGAAGAGCCGCGAGGCGCTCGATCGGCATCTGGCCGCCCATCCGGTCGATGCGGTGATCTCGAGCCTGCCGTTTCACTGCAACATCACGGTGGCCGAGGCCGCCCGGCACGCGAACATCCATTACTTCGACCTGACGGAGGACGTGGCCGTCACGCGTGCGGTGCGCTCGATCGCGGCCGGCTCTGACAAGGCCTTCGTGCCGCAGTGCGGTCTCGCTCCCGGCTTCATCAGCATCGCCGCCGCCGAGCTCATCACGCACTTCCAGACGCTGCGCGCGGTGAAGCTGCGCGTCGGCGCCCTGCCGCAGCATCCGAACAACGTGCTGAAGTACTCCCTCACCTGGTCCACCGAGGGCCTGATCAACGAATACGGCAACCCCTGCCAGGCGATCGTCGATGGCCGCAGCGTCGAAGTGGCGCCGCTCGAGGGCCTGGAGGAAATCGAAATCGACGGCACGCTGTACGAGGCGTTCAACACCTCGGGCGGTCTCGGCTCGCTCGCCGAGACCCATGGCGCGGCCGTCGAATCGATGAACTACAAGACCATCCGCTATCCCGGGCACTGCGAGCAGATGCTCCTGCTGATGAATGACCTGAAGCTCAATCAGGATCGCGGCACGCTCAAGCGCATCCTCGAGAACGCCGTGCCGCAGACGCTGCAGGACGTGATCATCGTCTACGTGGCCGTCACCGGCATGCGCGACGGACAGCTGCGCGAGGAGAACTATGTCAACAAGATCTACCCGCAGCTGATCGCCGGGCGCTTGTGGTCGGCCATCCAGGTCACCACGGCCGCCGGCATCACCGCCGTGGTCGATCTGGTGCTCGAGCGGCCGGAGCGCTTCAGCGGCTTCGTGGCGCAGGAACAGTTCCGTCTGCCCGAAGTGCTCGCCAACCGCTTCGGCCAGTACTACGCCCCGGGCGGCACCAAGGATCTCTCCAGCGAGGTCATCGTCTCCGGCAAAGTCGGCCACCAGCGCAAACTCGGCCCGCACAAGGCGGCCTGAACGATGAGCACATCGATCAACATTCCGGCGCTGCTGGCACGACTTGAGCTCGCCGGAGAGAACCTCGGCGCCTGCGCCGGGGCGGGCGAGTGGCGTGGCGGCGGGACGCTGCTCACCGTCCACAATCCGGCCACCGGGGCTGCGCTCGCCACCGTGCGCAGCGCCAATGCGGCCGACTACGAGGCGGTGATGCGCTCGGCCGTGACCACCGCCGCGCAGTGGCGCGGCGTCCCGGCGCCCAAGCGCGGCGAGGCGGTGCGGCTGCTCGGGGAGGCGCTGCGCGCCGCGAAGGATGATCTCGGCGCGCTCGTGTCGCTCGAGAACGGCAAGATCCTCGCCGAAGGACTCGGCGAGGTGCAGGAGATGATCGACATCGCCGACTTCGCCGTCGGCCAGTCGCGCATGCTCTACGGACTCACCATGCACTCCGAGCGCCCCGGCCACCGCATGTACGAGCAGTGGCATCCGCTCGGGGTGATCGGCATCATCTCCGCCTTCAACTTCCCGGTCGCCGTGTGGGCCTGGAACGCGTGTCTGGCAGCGATCTGCGGCAACGTGTCGGTCTGGAAGCCCTCACCGAAAACCCCGCTCACCGCCATCGCGGTGCAGAAGCTCGTCAACCGGGTGATGGCGCACCACGGGCTCCCGCCGGTGTTTCAGCTGTTCATCGATGCCGGCAGCGAGCTGGCCACGCGGTTCGTCGATGACGCACGGGTCGCGCTGGTCTCATTCACCGGCTCGACCGCCGTCGGCCGCAAGGTCGGCGAGCGCGTCGCGGCGCGCCTTGGCAAGAGTCTGCTCGAGCTCGGTGGCAACAACGCGATCATCGTCGATGAGTCGGCGAGCCTCGAGCTCGCCGTACCCGCCATCGTGTTCGGCGCGGTCGGCACCGCCGGCCAGCGCTGCACCACGACGCGGCGAGTGTTCGCGCACCGTACGATCATCGATGAGCTCGCCCGACGGCTCGTGAATGCGTACCGCCAGGTGCGCATCGGCGATCCGCTCGATCCGGCCACGCTCATGGGTCCGTTGATCGACGCAGCGGCACGCGAGCGCTTCCAGGCGGCGGTCGAGGCGGCCCGCGCCGCTGGCGGTGAGGTGCTCGCCGGCGGCAAGGCGCTCGATCGGCCGGGACATTTCGTCGAGCCGACGCTGATCCGCGCGCGCAACGACTGGCCGGTGGTGCAGAACGAGACCTTCGCGCCCATCCTGTACCTAATCCCGATCGACTCGCTCGAGGCGGCGATCGACGAGCAGAACGCGAGCCACTACGGCCTGTCCTCGGCGCTGTTCACCGAGCGGCTGCGCGCCGCCGAGCGCTTCCTCGGCGCGAGCGGCAGCGACTGCGGCATCGCCAACGTCAACATCGGCACCTCCGGGGCTGAGATCGGCGGGGCGTTCGGCGGGGAGAAGGACACCGGCGGCGGACGCGAATCGGGCTCGGACGCCTGGAAGGCGTACATGCGCCGGCAGACCAACACGATCAACTGGAGCGGCGCGCTGCCGCTTGCGCAGGGGATCAAGTTCGAGCTGTGAGGACCTGCCGTGCGGGGCCGCCGGTCGCGGCCCCGCACGGCAGGTCTCAGAGCGCCGCTTGTCGGGGCACGCGCGGCGCGACTAGACTTCACACCAGTCCATCGCACCGGCGAGGCTGTCATGAAAATCGCCCTCATCGGCGCCGGCCATGTCGGCGGAGCGCTCGCACGCGGCTGGTCCCGCCGCGGCCACGAACTCCTGCTCGGTGTGCGCGACCCCTCACAGCACACCGTCCAAGCGCTCTGTCAGGAAACGCGCGCGCAGGCGCAACATCCGCGCGAGGCGGCTGAGGCGGCCGCCGTGGTCGTGCTCGCGCTGCCCTGGAACGGTGCCGCAGCGGCGGTTGCGACGCTCGGCCCACTCGCCGACAAGATCGTCATCGACTGCATGAACCCGCTGACGGTGCGCGACGGCGTGCTCGTGCTCGAGCGCGGCTTCACCCACTCCGCCGGCGAGGCCGTCGCCGCATGGCTGCCCGAGGCGCGCATCGTCAAGACGCTGAACCAGGTTGGCGCCGACGTGATGGCCGACACTCGCGGGTTTGTGGTGCCGCCCGTGATGTTCATGGCCTCGGATCACCCCGACGCGAAGGCGACGGTCGCCGGTCTTCTGAGGGATCTCGGCTTCGATCCTCTGGACGCCGGCGGTCTGCGGCAATCGCGCCATCTCGAGCCGTACGCGATGGTGTGGATCAACCAAACACTCTATCAGGGCAAACACAGTCCCTGGGCATTCGCCGCGCTGACGCGCGCGCCGCTCTGCCCCTAGCGCTGTGCGCCGAGCACCTGGAGCGCGGCGCGCGCCAGCAGTGGCTCCTCGGCCACGCGCACCGTCCAGACCGCAACCGCACTCGGGGCGGTGCTGATACGCCCCTCCCGCCCGACCGCCGCGTCATTGCGAGCCGCGTCGAGTTCCACACCCGCGAAGCGCAGTCCCTCCAGCACACGGGCGCGGATCTGCGGCACATGTTCCCCGACACCTCCGCCAAATACGATGCCATCGCACCCCCCAAGCACGGCCAGATACGCACCGATGTACTTGCGCAGCCGGTAACAGTAGAGCTCGAGCGCCCGTTCAGCGCGTGCTCCACCGGCATCGAGCAGTGCGCCCGCACTGGCGTTGCCCGCCAGCCCGAGCAGGCCCGCCTCGCGGTTGAAGGCCTCGATCAGCCGCGCCGGCGAGAGTCCGCGGCGCTCGGCGAGATACGGCACGACCGCCGCGTCGATGTCCCCGCAACGGCTGGCCATCACCAGCCCCTCGAGCGGTGAGAACCCCATCGAGGTGTCACGCGGTCCGTGCGGATCGCGCGCCGTGATCGAGCAGCCGCCGCCGAGCTGCACGCTGATCAGACGCCCCCCGCGCTCGAGTCCGGGATTGAGCTCGCACCAGCGCCGCCACATCGCCTCGTGCGCAAGCCCGTGGAACCCGTAGCGACGCACCCCGAGGTCCCATCCGAGCTCGCTCGGCAGTGCGTACTCGGCCGCCACGCGCGGCAGGCCCGCGAAGTACGCGGTGTCGAACACCGCCACCTGCGCGACGGCCCGATCGCACAGCGCGCGCGCCGCATCGATCCAGCGCAGCGCGAGCGGGTTGTGCAGCGGGGCAAGCGCCGCGAGCTCGCCGATACTCACACGAACGGCCGCATCGATTCGCACCGGGTGCGTGAAGCGATCGGCACCGTGCACCACGCGGTGTGCGAGCGCGGCCGGCGGGCCCGGCAGCTGCCGGAGAAACGCACGCAACTCCTCGGCCGGCTCGAGGTGCGTGCCCTCATGATGGACCGCCGCGATGCGCCGCAGCGGCCCGTCCCACGACGCCTCGCCGGGACTCGCCTCGAACGCGGCCACCTTGATCGACGTCGAGCCGCTGTTGACCGTGACGAGAAGCATCGTGCCCGACACCGGCCGCTCAGGCGCGCGCCGCGGCGCCGTCGGGCCACTTCCAGTCCGCCACGAGCGGCATGTCCCGGCCATGACGGCGGATGTAGGTCGCGTGCTCGATCAGCAGGCCTCGGGCGCGCTCCTTCAGGTAGGCGCCACGGTCCCCGAGCTGCGCCAGGCGGTCGATCGCATCCTGGACGAGATGGAACCGGTCCATGTCGTTGAGCACGGTCATGTCAAACGGCGTGGTGATGGTCCCCTCCTCCTTGTAGCCGCGCACGTGCAGCCCGGCGCTGTTGTGGCGCCGGTACGTCAACCGATGAATCAGCCACGGATAGCCGTGGAAGGCGAAAATCACCGGCTTGTCCCGGGTGAACAGCGAATCGAAGTCCGCATCGCTCAGCCCATGCGGATGTTCGCTGCTTGGCTGCAGCCGCATCAGATCCACGACGTTGACCACCCGGATCTTCAGCTCCGGCAGCCCCTCGCGCAGCATCGCGACGGCCGCGAGCGTCTCGAGCGTCGGCACGTCCCCGGCACACGCCATCACCAGATCCGGCACAGCGCCCGCATCGTTGCTCGCCCAGTCCCAGATGCCGATGCCGGCGGTGCAATGCGCCGCGGCCGCCTCGATCGACAGCCACTGCGGCGCCGGATGCTTCCCGGCGATGACCACATTGACGTAGTGACGGCTGCGCAGACAGTGATCCATCACCGAGAGCAGACAGTTCGCATCGGGCGGCAGATACACTCGTACGATCCCGGCCTTTTTGTTGACCACGTGATCGATGAAGCCGGGATCCTGGTGCGTGAAGCCGTTGTGGTCCTGACGCCAGACGTGCGAGGTGAGCAGGTAGTTCAGCGAGGCGATCGGCCGCCGCCAGGGGATGCCGGCGGTGACTTTCAGCCACTTGGCATGCTGATTGAACATCGAGTCGATGATGTGGATGAACGCCTCGTAACAGTTGAACAGGCCGTGGCGGCCGGTGAGCAGGTAGCCCTCGAGCCACCCCTCGCACTGGTGCTCACTCAGGATCTCCAGCACCCGCCCGGTCGGGGCGAGGAATTCATCATCCGACGCCGTGCGCGCCTCCCACTGGCGATTGGAGGCCTCGAACACCGCCTGCAGCTTGTTCGACACGGTCTCATCGGGCCCGAACAGGCGAAAGGTGCTCCGGTTCATCCGAATCACCTCGCGCAGGTACACCCCGAGCGTGCCGGTGTCGGAGGCCGCGAGTGCCCCGGGGGCGCTGACCGGTTGGGCATACGCGCGAAACTCGGGCAACAGCAGCTCGCGCAGCAGCAATCCGCCGTTGGCGTGCGGGTTCGCGCCCATGCGCCGCGCGCCGCGCGGGGCGAGCTCGGCGAACTCCGCGCGCAGCCGTCCGTGTTCGAACAGCTCCTCGGGCCGGTAGCTGCGCATCCAGGCCTCGAGCGCCCGAAGGTGCTGCGGATCGCTCGCTGGATCTGTGATCGGCACCTGGTGGGCACGGAAACTGCCTTCGATGCGCTTGCCGTCGAGCTGCTTCGGCCCGGTCCAGCCCTTGGGGCTCTCGAGCACGATCATCGGCCAGCGCGGGCGCGTGCTCGGCGCCCCGGGGGCGCGCGCGGCGCGCTGGATCGCACGCATCTGCCCGATCACCGTATCGAGCGTCGCGGCCATCAGCGAGTGCATCGCCAGCGGTTCGGCTCCGCTCACGTAGTACGGCCGCCAGCCGTAGCCACTCAGCAGCTGCGTCAGCTCCTCGCGCTCGATGCGCGCGAGCACCGTGGGGTTGGCGATCTTGTAGCCGTTCAGATGCAGAATCGGCAGCACCGCCCCGTCCTGCGCGGGGTTGATGAACTTGTTCAGATGCCAGCTGCCGGCGAGCGGACCGGTCTCGGCCTCCCCATCACCGACCACGCACGCGGCAATGAGCTCGGGATTGTCGAGCACCGCTCCGCAGGCATGGCTCAGGGAATAC
This sequence comes from Pseudomonadota bacterium, assembly GCA_021826035.1. Next base: position 8,163 of record JAKBBE010000025.1, read on the forward strand.
CCGAGCTCCCCGCCCTCGTGAATCGAGCCGGGGCACTCCGGAGAGACATGGCTCGGAATGCCGCCGGGGAAGGAGAACTGGGTGAACAGGCGCTTAAGACCCACCTCGTCCTGGGAGATCTGCGGATACAGCTCGCTGTAGGTGCCCTCCAGGTAGGTGTTGGCGACCAACGCCGGTCCGCCATGACCGGGACCGGAGAGATAAATCATGTCCAGGTCGTGCGCGCAGATCACGCGGTTCAGATGCGCATAGATGAAGTTCTGTCCCGGCGTCGTCCCCCAGTGGCCGAGCAACATCGCCTTGATGTGCTCAGGTGCGAGCGGCTCGCTGAGCAACGGGTTGTCGCGCAGATAGATCTGTCCGACCGACAGGTAATTCGCCGCGCGCCAGTACGCATCGAGACGCCGCAGTTGTTCGGGAGAGAGCGCTTCGGCCGCGGACGGCCCACCATGTCGCGACATTGCCGACTCCTTGTACGCGGCCGGGCGGCCGTCGTTCCATTCATCATGGCATCGTAATGCCGGCATGGCGTATATACGCACTCCCCGCGATGCGCTGCGGGGGCGCGCATTGACCGTGCCGGAGGCGGCTCCTAGGATGCCGTATCCGGGCATTCGAGGGAACAGGCATGCATGCGGCTTCCCACGGCGGGCGGCAGATCCTGCGTCACATCGCGCGCATCGCGATGATTGAGCGGGGGCTGCAGCCTGAGTTTCCGCCGACCGCGATGCGTCAGGCCGCTGCGCTCGGTGCGCCGGCGCGCGCAGCGAACGTGCGCGATCTGCGCACGCTGCCGTGGGTGTCGATCGATAACGACGACTCGCGCGACCTGGATCAGATCTCCGCCGCAGAGTCGTTACCCGCAGGCGCCACGCGTGTCTGGGTTGCAATCGCCGATGTCGACGCGCTGGTGGGCGCAGGCACACCGATCGACGCCCACGCGCACCGCAACACCACCTCGGTATACACCCCGGCGCAGATCTTCCCGATGCTGCCGGAGCGGCTCTCGACCGACCTCACTTCACTTAATGACCAACAGGAGCGCATCGCGCTGGTCATCGAATTAGACATCTTAAGCGACGGTGAAGTCGCCGCCTCGAGTCTCTACCGCGCGCAGGTGCGCAACCAGGCGAAGCTCGCCTATCCGTCGGTGGCGGAGTGGCTCGAGGGCCGCGCGCCGCCACCGCCGGGGCTGTCCAACCCGCGACTGCAAAACCCCCTGCGGCTGCAGGATGTCGCGGCGCAGAAGCTGCGCGCCAAACGTCACCTGCGCGGCGCGTTGACGCTCGAGACGCTCAAGACCCATGCGGTATTCGACGGCGACGCGCTGCGTGACCTCGAACGGGAGCACAAGAACCGCGCGCAGGAGCTGATCGAGGATCTGATGATCGCGGCCAACGGCGCCGTGGCTCACTTTCTCGATCTTCATGGCGCCCCGTCGCTGCGCCGAGTACTGCGCACACCGCGCCGCTGGGAGCGCATCGTCGCGCTCGCCGCGGACGTCGGTGAGCACCTCCCGGCCGCGCCCGATGCGCTCGCGCTGAATGGCTTTCTCGTCCGTCGCCGCGCGGCCGACCCGGAACGCTTCGCCGACCTGTCGCTCGCGGTGGTCAAATCGCTCGGCTCCGGGGAGTACGTGGCACAGCAGCCCGGTCGGGGCGTGAACGAACATTTCGGGCTCGCGGTGAGCAACTACACCCACTCCAGTGCGCCGAACCGGCGCTTCCCCGACCTTGTCAGCCAGCGTTTGGTCAAGGCGGTGTTGGCCGAGAGGCCCTCGCCCTATCCCTACGGGCTGCTCGAGCAGCTCGCCGCGCACTGTACGCTGCAGGAAGATCAGGCCGCCAAAGTCGAGCGCCGCGTGACGAAATCCGCCGCCGCGCTGCTGCTCGCCGGGCGCATCGGGGAGGTTTTCGATGCCCTGGTCACCGGCGCGGCGGCCAAGGGCACCTGGGTGCGTATCCTGCGCCCGGCGGTGGAGGGACGACTCCTGCGCGGCTTCGAGGGCGCGGATATCGGCCACCGGCTGCGGGTGCGGCTGGTGCGCGTGGATGTGGAGCGGGGTTTCATCGACTTCGAACGGGTGCACTGATGGACAAAAATGCTGCCACCGATATGACTCATCCTCCTGCGCTCGCGTACGAGCAGGAGAGCTTCCTCACCAGCGATGCGGCCCGGCCGCTGCGCATCCTGGCGGAGTATCTGGAGCCGCTGGAGCGCTTCCGGCGCGCCGGAGTGCACGCCACGGTCGTGTTCTTCGGCTCGGCGCGTCTGCGGCCCGATGGCCCGCTCGGCCAGTACTACGAGCATGCCCGCGAACTCGCCGGGCTGATTACCCGCTGGTCCGCATCACTCCCGGAACACGCGCACCGCTACGTGGTGTGCTCCGGCGGCGGCGGTGGGATCATGGAGGCGGCCAACCGGGGCGCCACCGAGGCCGGCGGCAAGACGGTGGGCCTGAACATCAGTCTGCCGCACGAACAGCATCCCAACCCCTACCTCTCGAGCGAGCTCACGTTCGAGTTCCACTACTTCTTCATGCGCAAGCTCTGGTTCGCCCATCTGGCGCGGGCACTGATCGCCTTCCCCGGCGGACTCGGCACGCTCGATGAGCTCACCGAGTTTCTCACCCTCGCCCAGACCCGCAAGCTCGCGCGCGATATTCCGGTGATTCTCTACGGCCCGGAGTACTGGAACGAGATCATCGACTTCAACGCGCTCGCCCGTCACGGCGTGATCGATGCGCAGGACCTGAACCTGTTCGAGTTCGCCGACCGCCCCGAGGAGGCGCTCGCGATCCTCACGCGACGCCTCACACCCGAGCCACGCGAGGCCTCCGGGTTCGCTCACTCGCGCCTGCGCGCCCGAGCGCCGCAGGGCGCGTGAATGTCGCTGCCGAGCTCAACGCCAGGCGTCGCCCTTACAGCCGTCCGGGCAAGTGCAGCTCGAAGCGCGCCCCGCCGAGCGGCGAGGTGTCGACCGACAGCGTGCCGCCGTAGAGCTCGACTGTCTCGCGCACCATGGCGAGGCCGAGTCCGTGACCGGGCACGGTCTCATCCGTGCGCACGCCGCGCTCCAGCACCCGCGCTCGATTCTCCGCCGAGACCCCCGGCCCGTCGTCCTCGACGATGAGAGTCATGTTCTCCTGCACCTCACCGGCCGGATCGATCGCGACCGTCAAACGGACCCGCTGCGTGCACCACTTGCAGGCGTTATCGAGCAGGTTGCCGAGCATCTCCATCAAGTCGGCCCGATCGCCGACGAACTGGCTCGCCGCCGGCACCGCCAGCTCGAGCGAGAGATCCTTGTCGCGATAGACCTTCAGCAGCGCAGCGCGCAGATCCGTGGCGACCGGCGCGACCGCCACGGGCGCCTGCCCGAGTAGACCGCCGCCGGAGGCCGCCGCCCGCTTCAGCTGATGCTCGATGATGTCGCTCATGCGGTCGATTTCGGTGCCGATCGACTCGCTCGCCTCAGCGGCCGCCGGCAGCGCCGAGCGCATCACCGCCAAGGGCGTCTTCAAGCTGTGGGCAAGATTGCCGAGAGTATCGCGGTAGCGCGCCAGACGTTTGCGCTCCCCGATCAGGAGCGCATTCAGATGGCGTGCCACGCCGCTCAGTTCACGCGGGTAGCCACCGCCGAGGACCTCGCTGTGCCCCTCCTCGACCTCGTGGATCTCGCGCTCGAGCCGGCGCACCGGCGCCAGCACCGCCCGCAGCAGCACCGCGAGCGTCGCCAGCAGCAGAGCCATCAGGACGCTGAACCACAACACCATGCGGCGGCGGAACTCCCAGAGCTGCTCCTCATAGGGCGTCAGGCTCACCGCCACACTGAAGGTGATCGGCCCGCTCGCACCCGGGTCATCCGCGAACGACACCCCGCGGCTCTCGACGGCGAGCCGCCGGTGTCCGGCCATCGAGTAGGAGAACGTGCGCGCCCCCTGGGGCAGCAGCGGACCGAAGCTCACATCGGCCTCGGCGGTCGAGGGGGACGTCCACTGATGGTGCGCGGAGCGGATGGCCGCATACAGCCCCGAGCGCGGCGTCGCGAAGCGCGAATCGAGTGCCGAAAGCGGCGCAACGTAGCCTTTTTTCGGTTCGCGCTCGGCCGCGGCGATGAGGGCGATGATCTGCGAGTCGAGCAGCTCGTGCAGCGAGTGGTCCGAGAGCGTACGAAAGCCATGATCGAGCACCAGCGTCATGACGCCGAAGAACAGCGCGAGCGGCAGCGCCACCGACAGCAACAGCCGTTGGCTGAGGGATTGCACCGCAGCGTCCGCGCCGTCAGCCGGCCACGTGACGCGCAAGGGAGAAGCGGTAGCCGCGCCCGCGCAGCGTCTCGATGGGCTTCAGCTGCTCGTTGGGATCGAGCTTGCGGCGCAGCCGCCCCACCAGCACTTCGATGACGTTGCTGTCGCGCTCGAAGTCCTGATCATAGAGCCGCTCGGTGAGCTCGGCCTTGGAGATCACCTCCCCGGCACGCAACATCAGGTGCTCGAGGATGCGGTACTCAAACGTGGTCAGCTCCACCGCCACACCATCGACCGCCACGGTCTGCGCGCGCGTATCGAGGGTCACCGGACCGCACTTGAGCTCCGGACTCGCCCAGCCGCCGGCACGGCGCAGCAGCGCCTGCAGACGCGCCAATACCTCCTCGAAATGAAACGGCTTGGCGACGTAATCGTCCGCGCCGGCCTGCAATCCCTCGACCTTGTCCTGCCAATTATCGCGCGCGGTGAGAATCAGGATCGGGTAGGTTTTGTGCGCCGCGCGCAGCCTGCGGATGACCTCGAGTCCGGAGAGCTTCGGCAGCCCCAGGTCGATCAGCGCCACATCGAGCGGATACTCCAGGCCCGCGAACAGCCCGTCCTCCCCGTCCTGCGCCACATCGACCGAGAAGCCCGCCGCGGCGAGTTCGCTCTTTAAGCTCTCCCGCAACGCCGCCTCGTCTTCGACCACCAACGCCCGCATCGGACCTCCCGCGTGAAATCTACAGAATCCGGCCGCTCGCCGCGTCGACGCGCACGGTGAACACGCGTCCGGACTGGTCCAACAGCCGCAGTACGTACACCGTCTGACCGTGGTTCTTGCGCGTCTCGGCCCGCACGACGCGCGCTCGGAAGCGCCGCTCGACCATGCGCACGGCCTGGTTCATGGTGATCGCGCTGTGCGCCAGGGGCGCCGCCGGCGCAGCGTACGCCTCGCGCGCCTGAAGGCGCGTGCACCCGCCGCACAGAGCGCCAAGCGCCAACGCGAGCACGAGTCCTGCGCGTATTCTGTTCATGGGAAGTCGCACGTTTGTCATGCCTCGCCGGCGCCGCTATGGCCAGAAGGCCCTATCGGCGGCCACGCCAGCCTGCGCAACCGTAGCCTATCACCCGTGAATCCTCGCTGAATACGCCCCCGACCGGTGCGCTCCGGGCTCACGGCTCGCCCTTCGCCGCACACCAGAGCGCCTCCCACTGCGCGGCGCTGAGCTGCCCGAGCGGCGCGCTGAGCTGAGCGGCCGACGCTTCCATGTGCCGGAAGCGCCGCTCGAACTTCGCGTTCGCCCCGCGCAGCGCCTCCTCCGGATCGATGCCGAGGTGGCGCCCCCAGTTGGCGAGCGCGAACAGCAGATCCCCGAACTCCTCGCGCACGTGCGCATCGGCCGTCCCCCCGCTCGCCCCGAGCGCCGCATCGAGTTCGCCGAGCTCCTCGAGTACCTTGGCGCGCACCGCCTGCGGCTCGGCCCAGTCGAACCCGACGCGCCCGGCTCGCCGGCCGAGTTTGCCGGCGCGCATCAGCGCCGGCAGCGCGAGCGCAACGTCCGCGAGCGCACTGGCATCGCCGTTGGCGTCCCCCGCGCGCTCGAGCGCCTTCAGATCCTCCCAGCGGCGCGACTGCTCAGCGGCGCTGCCCGGTGTGGCCTCGGTGTCGAACAGGTGCGGATGGCGGCGAACGAGCTTCGCATGAACCCCGGCGGCGACGGCCGCGAAATCGAACCAGCCGCGCTCCTCGGCGAGCCGGGCATGAAAGACGACCTGAAAGAGCAGATCACCGAGTTCCGCGCGCAGCGCGTGCGGATCGCCCCGCTCGATGGCCGCGCGCACCTCGTAGGCTTCCTCGATCGTGTACGGGGCGATGCTCTGAAAATCCTGCGCCCGATCCCAGGGACAGCCCTGCTGCGGATCGCGCAGGCGCACCATCAACTCCAGCAGCGCTGCGAGCGCCGCGGCCGGGTCATCCGGCCGCATCAGTGCAGCACATCCGGTACAGCGTCAGGAGCATCCCGGCGGTGGCGCCCCAGATGTTGTGTTCGCCGAAAGGGATATCGATCATGTCGATCTCGACGCCCGGATCACGCAAGCGCACGCGCCGCGGCCGGTGATTGCGCGGATCGAACACGTAGGCGAGCGGGACTTCAAAGACCACATCGACCTCCTGGCGGTCCGGACGCAGCTCAAAACCCGGTGTGACGCGAGCGACCACCGGAGTGACCCGAAAGCCGCTGATCACGATATGGTCGGGCAGGTAGCCGATCACCGTGACGAAGCGCCCCTCAAGTCCGATCTCCTCGTACGCCTCGCGCAGCGCCGCGCCAGCCGGATCGGCGTCGCTGGCCTCGATCTGCCCGCCCGGAAAGCTCACCTGGCCGGCATGGTTGCGCAGGTCGCGCCCCCGGCGCGTCAGCAGCACGGTCGGACCCTCGGGACGGTCCACGAGCGGGACGAGCACCGCCGCCGGGGCCGGCTCGGACGGGAAGCTTGCGCGCAGCTCGCGGCTGCGCGCGAGCGTCTGCCCTGGCACGAGCCAGGTCTGGGGCTGATGGTTCGCAACGCTGCCGGCGAGGCACGCCTCGATGCGCGCGAGCGTCGCGGCGTCCCCGCCCGCCACCCCGGGGCTGTCAGCCACCGCCGCCGGCACCGCCTTTGATTCCTCCACGGGTCAGCTCCTGCGGGTCGAGCAACCGCATCAGCTCCTCGCGCGGCAGATCGGTCATCTTCTCGGCCATTTCGCGAATCGGGCGACCCTCGGCATAGGCCTTCTTGGCGATCGCCGCGCCCTTCTCGTAGCCGATCACCGGGTTCAGCGCCGTCACCAGGATGGGATTGCGCTCGAGCGCCTCGGCGAGACGCTCGGGGTTGACCTTGAAGCCGGCGATGGCGCGCGCCCCGAGCAACCGCGCACTGTTGGCGAGCAGCCGGATGCTCTCGAGCAGGTTGTAGGCAATCACCGGCAGCATGACGTTCAGCTGAAAGTTGCCCGACTGACCGGCGATGGTAATGGTCGCATCGTGGCCGATCACCTGGGCGCACACCATCGCGGTCGCCTCCGGGATCACCGGGTTGACCTTGCCGGGCATGATGCTGCTGCCGGGCTGCAGGGCCGGCAGCGCGATCTCGCCGAGGCCGGCGAGCGGACCGCTGTTCATCCAGCGCAGATCGTTCGCGACCTTCATCAGACTGACGGCGATCACTTTCAGCTGCCCGGACAGCTCGACCGCCGTATCCTGACTCGAGAGCGCCTCGAAGTAATTGTGCGCCGGCGCGAACGGGCAGCCGGTGAGTTCCCCGAGCGCCTGGCAGAAGTGCGCGCCGAAGCGAGGATCGGCGTTGATGCCCGTGCCGACCGCCGTGCCGCCCTGCGCCAGCCGGTGCAGGCGCGGGGCGCTCGCCGCGAGGCGCTCAAGTCCGGCCTCGATCTGCGCGCGCCAGCCGGAGAGCTCCTGACCGAAGGTCACCGGCATCGCATCCATCAGGTGAGTCCGCCCGGTCTTGACCACCGTGCCGACCTCCGCTTCCTTCGCCCGCAGCGTGCCGGCGAGCGCATCGAGCGCCGGGGCGAGTTCCCGGCGCACGGCGAGCGCGGCGCTCACGTGCAGCGTGGTCGGGATCACGTCGTTGCTGCTCTGGCCCATGTTGACGTGATCGTTCGGGTGCACCGGCTTACCGAGGCGGCGCGCGGCGAGCGCCGCGATCACCTCGTTGGCATTCATATTGGTGCTGGTGCCCGAGCCGGTCTGGAACACGTCGATCGGAAAGTGCGCATCGTGCTGACCCTCGGCCACCTCGGCCGCAGCAGACTCGATCGCCGCGGCGATGTCCTGCGCGAGCAGGCCGAGACGCGCATTGGCGCGCGCGGCCGCCTGCTTCACCAGACCGAGCGCACCGATGAAGGCGCGCGGCATGGGGCGGCCGCTGACCGGGAAATTCTCCACGGCCCGCTGCGTCTGCGCGCCCCAGAGCGCCTCGGCCGGCACCTGCAGCTCGCCCATGCTGTCACGCTCGATGCGAAACGAATTCGTCATGCAAATGGCTCCGTGGCCCGCCGAAGAGTTTCGCCGCGCCGCGGGGGGCCGCCTGCGGTCACGGGAGGTAATGCGATATCATAATCCATCCCAGCCCAGTGACTTGTATCCCGCACCTCATGAGTGAAACGCCGCGCGACCTGCCTGCCGTCCTCGCCCTCTCGCCCGTCGATGGCCGCTACCGCGCCGCCACCGCTCCGCTGCGTGCCCTGCTGTCAGAGGCCGGACTGATCGGCGCGCGCGTCCGGGTGGAGAGCGCGTGGCTGGCACACCTGGCGGGCGCCGTGCCGGCGCTGCCCGGGGCGGTGCTCGCCCCGGCGGTGCGCGAGCGCGCCGCGGCGCTCGCCGAGGACCCCGGCGCCGGTTGCGCCGAGGCGGTCAAGGCGATTGAGGCGCGCATCAATCACGACGTCAAAGCCGTCGAGTACTACGTGCGCGATCAGCTCGCCGCCGCCGGCGCCACGCCCGCGAATCTCGAGCTGGTGCACTTCGGCTGCACCTCGGAGGACATCAACAACCTCAGCTACGCGCTGCTGCTGCGGGCCGCGCGCGAGGAGCTGCGCGCGCCGCTCGGGGCGCTGATCACGGAGCTGAGCGCCCTCGCCCACCGCGCCGCCGGTCATGCCATGCTCGCGCGCACGCACGGGCAACCGGCCAGTCCCACCACCCTCGGCAAGGAAGTCGCGAACTTCGTGGCACGCCTGCGGCGCGCTGAGCGGCGCTGGGCGGCCGTCGAGATCCTCGGCAAGTGGAACGGCGCGGTCGGTAACTTCAACGCCCACCGCACCGCAGCGCCCGAGGTCGACTGGCGCGCCGTGAGCGCGGCGTTCATCGAATCCCTCGGCCTGATCAGCAACGCCTATACCACCCAGATTGAACCCCACGACTGGATCGCCGAGTACTGCGATGCGCTCGCCGGCCTGAACGTCGTGCTGCTCGACCTCAGCCGCGACTTCTGGGGCTACATCTCCCTCGGTTATCTGAAGCAGCGGGCCGTGAGCGGGGAAGTCGGCTCCTCGACCATGCCGCACAAGGTCAACCCGATTGACTTCGAGAACGCCGAGGGCAACCTCGGCATCGCCAACGCACTGCTGCGACATTTTGCGGAGAAGCTGCCGGTGTCGCGCTGGCAGCGCGACCTGACCGACTCCACGGTGCTGCGCAATCTCGGCGTTGCGCTCGGCCACGCCCTCATCGCCTGGCGTGCGCTGGCGCGCGGTTTGGGTAAAGTCGAGCCCGACGCGGCCCGCATGCGCGCCGATCTCGACGGCGCCTGGGAAGTGCTTGGGGAGGCCGTCCAGACCGTCCTGCGCGCCGCTGGCGTACCGGACGGCTACGAGTTGCTCAAGACCTTCACCCGCGGCCGCTCGATTACCGCCGCCTCGCTCGCCGAGTTCATCGACACGTTGCCGCTCAATGCTGAACACAAGCGCCGGCTGCGCGAGCTGCACCCGGCCGACTACATCGGCTGGGCGGCCGAACTCGCCAGCGAAATATGACAAATCGATCCCGCGGGACGAGCGGCGGTTTTGTGACCGGCTCGGCACGGCCCCGGCGGCGCCGTCACTAAGATGAGCGCCACTGTCTGCAGTCGCAGACGCCGCTGAATGGGTCGGGTCCGTGTCGCCGGGTGTCGAGATCGCACAATACAACGTGCTTGAGGAGCTGGCGCATGCGCGCTACGTGCCCGAGCCCGAAGGCTTCGGCGCGAGCATTCCGCTCGAGCCGCTCGCCGTGCTGACCTCGGTGAGCGAGGCGCGCGCGGCGGTGAACCAAGTGTCCGCCCGGGCTCAGCGGCTGCTGTCGATCTACACCCCGAACCTCGAGCCTGAGCTCTACGATCAAAGCGACTTCCTCGAAGTGGTCAAACGCCTGGTGCTTGCCCGCCCCTTCGCCAAGGTGCGCGTGCTGATCGGGGAGCCCGGCCGCTGCAGCGCCGACGGTCACCGCTTTCTGGCCATGGCGCGGCGGCTCTCGAGCTGCATCGATGTCCGCAACCTCCCGGCGCGCAACGGCGCCCCGCACTGCGCCTACATGATCGCCGATGAACGGGCGATCATGTACCGGCTGCGGGCCGACTGCTGGGACGGGATCGCCGACATGGACAATGCGCCCGTCGCGCGGCTCTATCTGCACGAGTTCGAGCAGCTCTGGGACACCTGCACGCCGCCGGAGAGCCTGCGCATCGCCCGCCCCGCCTGAGCGGCGCGTCCCGGCGGATATACTTCCGCCATGTCCACCCCTGAAATCACCGTCGCGGCCGTGGCCGAGACCGAGGGCCGTTTCCTGCTCGTCGAGGAACTCATCGACGGGCGGCGCGTGCTCAATCAGCCCGCCGGCCACTTGGAGCCCGGCGAGACGCTGCTCGAGGCCGTGGTGCGCGAGACACGCGAGGAGAGCGCCTGGCACTTCACCCCGCAGCGGCTGCTCGGGGTGTACCTATGGCGCCATCCGCGCACGCAGCGCCAGTTCAAGCGCTTCACCTTCAGCGGCACCCTCAGCGATCACCGCCCCCTGCAGCGGCTCGATACCGGCATCCTCGGCACCTACTGGTTGAGCGAGGCACAGCTGCGCGAGCGCCCGGGAGATCTGCGCAGTCCGCTCGTGCTGCGTTGCATCGAGGATTACCGCGCCGGCTCAGGCGGACCGCTCGAACCCATCGGCGGCCTCGATCTGGCGGCGGCGCTCGCGGTGCCGGCGGAGGTGCTGTGAGACGGGTCATCGTCGGGCTCTCCGGAGGGGTCGACTCGGCGGTGGCCGCGCTGTGCCTGAAGGAGGCGGGCTGGGACGTGCAGGGTCTGTTCATGAGCAACTGGGAGGCGGACGAGGACGGCTACTGCACGGCCGCCCAGGATTTCCAGGATGCCCGCGCCGTAGCCGATGAACTGCGCATCCCGCTGCACCGGGTGAGCTTCGCCGCCGAGTACCGCGCGCGTGTCTTCGAGCACTTCCTCACCGAGTACCGTGCCGCGCGCACCCCGAACCCCGACGTGTTGTGCAACCGCGAGATCAAGTTCGGCGTCGCACTGCGCTATGCCGAGCGGCTCGGCGCGCAGTATTTCGCGACCGGCCATTACGCGCGCATCGCCCCCGGCCCGGATGGCCCGCAGCTGCTGAAGGGACTCGATGCGACCAAGGATCAGAGCTACTTCCTGCATGCCGTCGCACCGCACGAGCTTGCACGCACGCTGATGCCGATCGGTGCGCTGGAGAAATCCGCCGTCCGGGGGCGGGCGCGCGCCGCGGGCCTGCCGGTGTTCGACAAGCCCGACAGCACCGGCATCTGCTTCATCGGCGAGCGGCCGTTCCGGGAGTTCCTCGGGCGGTTCGTGGCCGAGCGCCCCGGCCCGATCGAGTCGAGCGACGGGGAGCGGCTCGGTGAGCATCGGGGCCTCGCCTTCTACACCCTCGGCCAGCGCACCGGGCTGAACATCGGCGGGCGAGCGGGCGCGGCGGCGCTGCCCTGGTACGTGGCGGCCAAGGACCTCGAGCGCAATGCGCTCATCGTGGTGCAGGGCGGAGAGCATCCTCGGCTCTTCAGCCGGGCGCTGCGCACCGGGGCGCTGCACTGGCTCTGTCCGCCCCGGGCCCGCGCGCAGCGCCTGGCCGTGAAAGTGCGCTACCGCCAGCGCGAGGTGCCGGCGCTCACCGAGCCGCTCGCCGACGGCACGGCGCGGATCGTCTTTGAACAGCCGCAGCGGGCGGTCACGCCGGGCCAGTACGCCGTGCTCTACGAGGGCGAACGCTGCCTCGGCGGGGCGGTGATCGAGGCGCTCGAGCCTGCTGGCGGCTGAATGGCCCGCGCGTCCCGCGCGCGCGCCGCCCCGAGTCGATATAATCCGCGCCGCATTTCCCCCGGGAGAGTTCCACTCATGACGAACAGCTTCAAGGCGCGCACCACCCTTCAGGCCGGCGACCGTTCCTATCAAATTTTCAGCCTCGCGGCCCTGCCCCGCGAGAAGGTCGAGCGGCTGCCGTATTCGCTGAAGATCCTGCTGGAGAACCTGCTGCGCTACGAAGATGGCGTCAACGTCACGCGCGCCGACATCGAGGCGCTGCTCGAGTGGGACCCGGCCGCCGCGCCCGCGCACGAGATCGCCTTCACGCCCTCGCGCGTGATTCTGCAGGACTTCACCGGCGTGCCCTGCGTGGTGGACCTCGCGGCGATGCGCGAGGCGATCGTACGGCTCGGCGGGGCGGCCGAGCAGGTCAACCCGCTCGCCCCGGTCGAGCTGGTGATCGATCACTCCGTACAGGTCGATGAGTACGGCACCGCGGATGCCTTCGACGCCAACACCCGCATCGAGTTCGCCCGCAACGGCGAGCGCTATGCCTTCCTGCGCTGGGGCCAGTCGGCGTTTCGCAATTTCGCCGTCGTGCCGCCGAGCACCGGCATCGTGCACCAGGTGAACCTGGAGTATCTCGGCCGCGTGATATTCGACGCCGAACGCGATGGGGTGACGTGCGCTTATCCGGACACCGTTGTCGGCACTGATTCACACACCACCATGATCAACGGCCTCGGCGTGCTCGGCTGGGGCGTGGGCGGCATCGAAGCCGAGGCGGCCATGCTCGGCCAGCCGGTGACCATGCTCATCCCGCAGGTCATCGGCGTGCGCCTGACCGGGCGGCTCGCGCCCGGTGCGACCGCGACCGACCTCGTGCTCACCCTCACCGAGATGCTGCGCAAGCGCGGCGTCGTCGACAAGTTCGTCGAGTACTTCGGCGACGGTCTCGCCAACCTGCCGCTCGCCGACCGCGCCACCATCGCCAACATGGCGCCGGAGTACGGCAGCACCTGCGGCATCTTCCCGATCGACGAGGAGACGGTGCGCTACCTCGAGCTCTCCGGCCGCCCGCGCGAGCGCATCGAGCTGGTCAAGGCCTATGCGCAGCACCAGGGCTTCTGGCGCCGCGCCGGCGCTGCACAGGCGAAGTACACCGACGTGCTCGAGCTCGATCTGGGCTCGGTCGAGCCGAGCCTCGCCGGTCCGCGCCGCCCGCAGGATCGCGTGCCGCTGAAATCCGCACAGAGCATCTACCGCACCCAGGCGCAAAAGAGCGCCGAGGAGCGCACCGCGCGCACCCCGCAAGCCAAAGGCACCGCCCAGGCCAGCCTCGATGGCAAGCACTTTGAGTTGAAGGACGGCGCGGTGCTGATCGCGGCGATCACCAGCTGCACCAACACCTCTAACCCCTCGGTGATGCTCGGTGCGGGTCTGCTGGCGCGCAAGGCGCGCCAGCGCGGACTCAGTGCCCAGCCCTGGGTGAAGACCAGCCTCGCGCCCGGCTCGCGCGTTGTCACCGACTACTTCCGCAAAGCCGGCGTGCTCGCCGATCTGGCTGCGGTCGGCTTCGAGCTGGTCGGCTACGGCTGCACCACCTGCATCGGCAATTCCGGGCCGCTGAAGCCGGAGATCTCCGCGGCTGTGAAGGCCGGGGACATCACCGCCTGCTCGGTGCTCTCGGGCAACCGCAACTTCGAGGGCCGCGTGCACCCCGAGGTGCGCATGAACTTCCTCGCCTCCCCGCCGCTCGTGGTCGCCTATGCGCTCGCCGGCACCCTCGACATCGATCTCAGCAAGGACGCGCTCGGCACCGACAGCGCCGGCCAGCCGGTGTACCTGGCGGACCTCTGGCCGAGCGATCAGGAAGTGCAACAGGCACTCGCCCAGTCGATCAACTCGAAGATGTTCCAGGACAGCTACGCGAGCGTGTTCGAGGGCGATGAGCACTGGCGCGCCATCCGCGTGCCCGCCGGCAAGATCTACAGCTGGGACGAGCAGTCGACCTACGTGAAGAACCCGCCGTACTTCGACGGCATGACCGACACGCCACCGCCGCTTGCGGACATCCAGGGCGCGCGTGCACTGGCGGTGCTCGGTGACTCGGTCACGACCGATCACATCTCCCCGGCCGGCAACATCGCCAAGAGCAGCCCGGCGGCCCGCTACCTCGAGGCGCACGGTGTACCGCCGAAGGACTTCAACTCCTACGGTGCGCGGCGCGGCAACCACGAGGTGATGATGCGCGGCACCTTCGCCAACATCCGCCTGCGCAACCACCTGGTACCGGGCGTCGAGGGCGGCGTCACAGTGCACCTGCCGAGCGGCGAGCAGGCCTCGATCTTCGATGCGGCGATGCGCTACAAGTCCGAGCGCACCCCGCTGGTGGTGCTCGCCGGCAAAGAGTACGGCACGGGCTCCTCGCGTGACTGGGCGGCCAAGGGCACGATGCTGCTCGGGGTGCGCGCGGTGATCGCCGAGAGCTTCGAGCGCATCCACCGCTCGAACCTGATCGGCATGGGCGTCGCGCCGCTGCAGTTCCTGCCGGGCGAGAACGTCAAGTCACTCGGTCTCACCGGCCAGGAAGTGTTCGAGATCAGCGGACTCGCCGCCGGCGATCGCGAGGTGAGCGTGCAGGCGCGCGATCCGAAGGGCGGCAAGACGATCACCTTCAAGGCGCGCGTGCGCATCGATACGCCGAAGGAGCGCGAGTACTACCGCCACGGCGGCATCCTGCAGTACGTGCTGCGCCAGCTCGCCGCCCAGGGCTGAACGGGCGCCCCGAGCCGCAGCACCGCCGTATTCGACGGCGCTGCGGCCCGGGGGCGGCGTCCACGCATGCGGCTCGCCATCTTCGATCTCGACGGGACCATCACCCGCCACGACACCCTCGCCCCGTACGTGGGCGGCTTTCTGCTGCGCCACCCCTGGCGCATCCCCCGCGCCCTCGGCGTCGTTCCCGCGCTGCTCGCCTTTGCCTTGGGGCTCTGCGACCGCGGCCCGCTGAAGGCCGCCCTGATGCGCAGCGCACTCGGCGGGGCGCGCCGCGCGCAGCTCGAGGCCTGGAGCGAACAGTACGTCCGCCGTCTGCTCGCACGCGGCACGTTCGCTGCGGCACGCGCGCGCATCATCGAGCACCAGCGGGCGGGCGAGCACCTCGTGCTGATGAGCGCGAGCCCCGACCTGTACGTACCGGTGATCGCCCGCGCACTGGGGTTCCAGGAGGTGATTTGCACCGGGGTGCGCTGGCGCGGGGCGCGGCTCGATGGGCGTCTGAGCACCCCGAACCGCCAGGGCGAGGAGAAAGTGCACTGTCTGCAGGCCCTGCGCGCCCGACTGCCGGGCCCGGCGAGCGCCTACGGCAACTCCTCGGCGGACCTTGCGCATCTGGCGCAGGTCGAGCACGGCGTACTGGTCAACGGCAGTGCCCGGGCCCGACGCGCCGCAGCGCGCGCTGGACTCACCTGCGAGCGCTGGCGCTGAACGGCCCGCAGGCGCTCACATCGAGGTGCGCACCTGCCACAGCTCGGGGAAGAATTTCAGCTCCAGCGCCTTGGCGAGGTAGGACACCCCGCCGGTGCCGCCGGTCCCACTCTTGTAGCCGATGATGCGCTCGACGGTCTTCAGGTGATGGAAGCGCCACAGCTGGAAGTGGTAGTCGAGGTCGATCAGCCGCTCGGCAAATTGATACAGATCCCAGTCCTGCTCGGCGTTGTGGTACACGCCGAGCCAGGCGCCGGTCACCTGCTTACTGGCGCGGTACGGCTCGCGAAAATCACGGTTCAGGTAGCGCTCCGGGATGCCGTAGCCGCGGCGGCTGAGCAAGCGCAGCGCCTCGTCGTACAGCGAGGGGGCGCTGAGGGCTCGCTCCAGGCGCGCATGCACGGCCCGATCGCGCCGGTGGACCTTGATCATCTCGGCGTTCTTGTTGCCGAGCGTGAACTCGAGCAGCCGGTACTGATGGGACTGAAACCCCGAGGAGCGCCCGAGCGCATTGCGAAAGGCCGAGTACTCCGCCGGGGTGAGCGTCGAGAGCACCTCCCACCCCGAGAGCAGCTGCGACTGCACGCGCGAGATGCGCTGCAGACGCTTGAATGAGGACCCGAGGTCATCGCGCCGCACGCACTCGAGCACGTCGGCGAGCTCGTGCAGCATCAGGCGCATCCACAGCTCGCTCGCCTGGTGCACGATGATGAAGAGCATCTCGTCGTGCTCGAGCGACTGCGGCTTCTGCGCATCGAGCACCTTCTCGAGCTGCAGGTACTGCCCGTAGGAGAGTGATGCGCCGAGATCCCAGTGAATCGCCTCACCGGACAGATCGACCCGCGCGCTCTTGTCGGGTCGCTTCGCACTCACGGGAGCGCCTCGCCGAACACCCATGCCGGCACGCTGCGCCAGCCCTCGGAGAGCGCCCGGTCGAGCCGCCGGTAGTCCGGACAACAGGCCGCCACGCACTGCCAGAAGCGCCGCGAGTGATTCATGTGGCGAGTATGCGCCAGCTCATGAATCAGCAGATAGCGCACCACCGGCGGGGGCAGGAACAGGAGGCACGCATTCAGACTGATCGTGCCGGACACCGAGCAGCTGCCCCAGCGCGAGCGCTGGCGGCGGATGGCGACACGCGTGTAACTGAAGCCGAATTCGCGCGCACACGCCGCGAGCGCCGGCTCGAGAACTTCCCCGGCGCGCTCGAGCAGCCAGCGCCGCAGGGCCTGGCGCAGCTGCTCGGCATCGACGCTCTGCCCGCTCACCGTGATCTGCCCACCGGCGCGGCTCACCCGCAGCCGCCCGCTGCCGCCGGCCAGCCGCACCGGCCACTGCTCGGCGCAGGCCGCCAGTTCAATGTGCTCCGGGGGGAACGGCTCGGCGAGCACCGCCGTGCGGCGCGCTTCGGCGCGTTTGCGCTCGATCCACTGCCGGTGCCGCTCCAGAAAGGTCGAGATCAACCCCGGCGGTGTCCTCACCGGCACGACCACTTCGACCCGGCCGGAATGAAACACCCGCACCACCATGCGCCGCGCACGCCTGCTCTCGCGCACGCTCCATCCTGCGTCCTGCTCGGACCACAGCGGCAATTGCGCCGCCACTTCACCCATCACGCCAAAACCCGCCGGGCGCATCGCGCCATCTGCTGACCTCGCACAGTTTACCAGCGCGCGCACGCGCTGCCTCGGGCAGACGCACCGCCGCCGATCGGCTACGATGCCGGTGCACCGCGAACGACACCCCCAATGAGCCCACCGATTCTCGAAGTCCGTGATCTGGTCAAGCAGTACCCTGGGGTCACTGCGGTCGATGGCATTTCCTTCAGCGTCCCGCAGGGCGTGTGCTTCGGGCTGCTCGGACCGAACGGGGCCGGCAAGACCACCACCATCGAGATCATGGAAGGAATCCTCACCGCCAGTGCCGGGGAGGTGCGCTACTGCGGCGAGCCGCTCGGCAGCCGCTTTCGCGAGGAGGCCGGCATCCTCTTCCAGGCCACGGCGCTGCAGAACTTCCTCACCGTGCGCCAGAGCCTCGCGATGTTCCGCGGCCTGTACGCGCACGGGCGCGACATCGAGGAGCTGCTCAAGCTCTGCTCGCTCGAGGCGCTCGCCGAGCGCGACAATCGCAAACTCTCCGGCGGGCAGCTGCAGCGGCTGCTGCTCGCGATTGCGCTGGTGAACGATCCGGCGGTGCTGTTCCTCGATGAGCCGACCACAGGCCTCGATCCACAGGCGCGGCGCAACTTCTGGTCGCTGGTGCGCGCCATCAAGGCACAGCGCAAGACCATCATCCTCACCACCCATTACATGGCAGAGGCGGAGATCCTCTGTGACGTGATCGCCATCGTCGATCGCGGCCGCATCATCGCGCAGGGAACCCCGGAGGCGCTGCTGCGTGAGCATTTCGCGGCGGTGCTGCTCGAGCTGCCGCGCGCGGACTTCCCCTCCGCCGCGCGCGCTCTGCCGCTGCAGATGATCGAGAGCGAGGAGCGTATCGAGATCACCACCGATGACCTCGATGCCACGCTGCGCACGTTGCTCGGCGCCGACGTGCCGCTGCGCAACCTGCGCATCCGTGCGCCGAATCTCGAAGATCTCTTCCTCGAACTGACCGGCCGGGAGCTACGGGCATGATCCGACGTCTGCTGTCCGTCTGGCATGCGCGCAACCTCGAGTTCGTGCGCGACCGCGGCACGCTGGTGTTCACGCTGCTGCTGCCAGTCTCGATCATCATCGGCATGGGCTTCATCTTCGGCGGCTCGCCGCGGCCGCTGTTCAAGGTCGGGGTGATCGGCGGGCTCGCCGCCGCGCACGGCGATGCGTTCCTGCGCACGCACTACGTGCAGTTCATCGGCATCGACAGCACGCCGGCCGGGCTGCACGAGATCGACCACCAGCGCATCGATCTGCTGCTCGCGCCGGGTCGGCCACCGCGCTACTGGGTGAACACCGACTCGCCCAAGGGATACATCACCGAGAAACTGCTCCTCGCCGCCGATTCCGGCGCGCAGCGCGAACCGGTGAGCGGCCGCACGGTCCTCTACCTCGACTGGCTGTTCCCGGGCATCCTCGGCATGAACATGATGTTCAGCTGTCTGTTCGGCGTCGGTTACGTCGTGCTGCGCTACCGGCAGAGCGGCTTTCTCAAGCGCCTCAATGCCACACCGCTGAGCGCGCTGGAATTCCTCAGCGCCCAGGTCCTCTCGCGGCTCACCATCATCGTGCTCATCACGACAGTGCTGTACCTGGCCGTTGGCGCCATGATCCACTTCCACAGCGCCGGGAGCCTCGCGCTGCTTTTGCTGCTGACGGTGCTCGGGGCGCTCTCGATGATCGCGCTCGGCCTCACCATCGCGGCGCGCTTCGCCAGCGAGGAGCTGGTGAACGGCATCCTCAACCTGCTCACCTGGCCGATGATGCTGCTCTCGGGCGTGTGGTTCTCACTCGCCGGCTCGCCGAAGTGGGTGCAATGGATCGCCGATGCGCTGCCGCTGACGCAGCTGCTGCACGCGGCCCGTGAAGTGATGCTCTACGGCGCCGGCATCGGCACCATCGCCCCGAGCCTGCTCTATCTGGGCGCGGTGACCGCGGTGTTTCTCACCATCGGCGCCTGGTCGTTCAAGTGGCGGATCTAGACCGATGAGGACAGTGTGATGACGGCCCAGCAGACCATGCGGTTCATGAGCGACAACACGGCGAGCGCCTGCCCGGAGATGCTCGAGGCACTGGCCGCGGCGAACCACGGCCTGGAAGTCGCCTACGGCGACGATCCGTGGACGCAGCGCCTCGATGCCGCCCTGGGGGCGTTCTTCGATACCCCGGTGCGCGCCTTCGCACTCGCCACCGGCACCGCCGCCAATGCGCTCGCACTCGCCACACTCACCCCGCCGTACGGAGCGATCTTCGCGCACCACGAAGCGCACATCGCGTGCGACGAGTGCGGTGCACCGGGGTTCTACTCCGGTGGCGCGCAGCTGATGCTGCTCGAGGGGACGCACGCCAAGTTGAGTGCCGATACGCTCGCCGCGGCGCTCGAGGGCCACCCGGTCTCGGTGCACACCGTGCAGCCGGCCGCCGTATCGGTGAGCCAAGCCACCGAACTCGGCACCGCCTACCGGCCGCAGGAATTGACCGAGCTGTGCAAGGTCGCGCACGCGCACGGTCTTAAAGTCCACATGGACGGGGCGCGCTTTGCCAATGCCCTGACCTTCCTCGACTGCCATCCGGCCGAGATCACCTGGCGGGCCGGGGTCGATGTGCTCTCCTTCGGTGCCACCAAGAACGGTGCCTTCGCCGCCGAGGCGGTGGTGTTCTTCGATCCCGCGCTGGTGCGCGATTTCGAGCTGCGCCGCAAACGGGCCGGCCACCTGTTCTCGAAATCCCGCTTCGTCTCGGCGCAGCTGCTGGCGTATCTGCACGAGGATCTGTGGCGGCGCAACGCCGCGCGCGCCAACGGGTTTGCGCGCCGCATCGGCGCAGCGGCCGGCACGCGGCTCATTGCGCCCGTCGAGGCGAACGAAGTCTTCGTGCGGCTCGGCGCCGAGGGTAAACGCACCCTGCGCGCCGCGGGATTCGAATTTTACGATTGGGGTGCCGAACGTTCGGGTCTCGCCCGGCTCGTGACGGCGTGGAACCAGGAAGCCGCGCACGTCGATGCGCTGTGCGCGGCGCTGAAGACGCTGCCCAATCCCTGAACCGAGCGCGGTGCATCGCGGTTTCGCAGACTCTGCCGCCGAGGCCTCATGCACGGCCGCACCACGGTCCGCCGGCACCCTCTTCGAATGGGGCGCCCGATGCGAACGCGGCGCAGTCCCGCGCCACCACCGTATCGCGGACACCGGCTGCTCGGCCGGATGAGGCAGATCGACGCGGTGCGCCAAAACGCGGGGGATCACCGAGCGCGACCCGCAGCGAGCGGTTCCTCATGCCCAGCGCCGAGGATGGTGTCCCGGATGTGTTGAGTGACCGCCGCAACGCCCTTCCCCGGCATACTGCACGCCTTGCCTATCGGTGATACGCCCATGCCTGCCACCCCACCCACACTCATCGACATCGGCATCAACCTCGCACACGACGGCTACGATACGGACCGGGACGAGGTCATCGCACGCGCGCAGCGGGCCGGCGTCACACAGCTGATCGTGACCGGATCGAGCGCCCCGAGCACCCGCCGCGCCATTGATTTCGCGCGATCGCATCCGAGCCACCTGTTCGCAACCGCCGGCGTGCACCCGCACCACGCCGCGGAGTGGACCGAGGCGCTTGCGAAGGAGATGGCCGAGCTCGCCGGTGCCCCCGAAGTCATCGCCGTGGGCGAATGTGGTCTGGATTATTTCCGCGATCTGTCCCCGCGCGCCGCGCAGCAGCACGCCTTTCACCACCAACTGGAGTTGGCCGCGCGCCTCGGTAAGCCCGTCTTCCTGCATCAACGCGATGCGCATGCGGACTTTCTCGCCATCCTGCGCGAACACTGGCCGACACTGCGCGGCGGCGTGGCGCACTGTTTCACGGCCGGCGCGGTGGAACTGGACAGCTACCTCGACCTCGGACTGGCCATCGGCATCACCGGCTGGATCTGCGATGAGCGCCGCGGCGCGCACCTGCTGAAGCTGGTGGCGCATATTCCCGCCGATCGGCTGATGATCGAGACCGACGGACCGTATCTGCTGCCGCGCGATCTCGCCCCGAAGCCCGCATCGCGCCGCAACGAACCGAGCTACCTGCCGCACATCGCCCGCACGATCGCCGCGGCGCGCAACGAATCGCTCGATTCGCTTGCGCAATCGAGCACGGCCGCGGCCCGGCGTCTGTTCGCACTGCCGTGTGCCCCCGAGACGCCGAGGGACTAAACCGCCTCCCCGGTGCCCCCTGAGCGAATCGTGTCAGTGGCACCAACCCCGTGCTGAGGCCATGAAGGTCACCCGTCGGAGCGGTCATCGCGGCCCGTCGAGGTCTCGGTGCCGGCGCCGCGGGCCGGTTCGGGCCGTTGACAGTCCGGATCCCCTCGTGACATGTTGGATGGCATGGTTGTCCCATCGACACCGCGAGCGGCACTGACACCTCAGTGGCGTGCCTGGATTGCCGAGAACCTCGCGCGAGGCTGCAGCACCGACTCCCTGATCGCGGACATGGTGCGAGCGGGATTCGATCCACAGGACGCCCGTCAAGCCTTGGGGCACAGCGGTACACCGGCGCCGGATGGCACGGCTTTTCGGCCCGATCCCCCGCGTATCGCGCGGACCCACCGCATCCTCGCTGCCGACCGTACGGTCACCGTCGCGATGCGGCTGGAACGCCCTGTCATTGCCGTGCTCGATGACGTGCTCGCCGCGGATGAGTGCGATGAACTCATCGCGCGCTGTGCACCGCGTCTGCAGCGCTCGACAACAATCGATCCGCAGCGCGGGACGCACGAAGTCATCGCCGATCGCAGCAGCGAGGGGTCCTACTTCCCACTCAATGCCGACCCCTTCATCGCCCGCCTCGATCGGCGCATCGCGGCCTTGATGAACTGGCCGCTCGAAAACGGCGAAGGCTTACAGATTTTGCACTATCGGCAGGGCGGCCAATACACCCCTCATTTCGACTACTTCCCGCCGCAGGACCCTGGCAGCGTCGCGGCGATGGCCATCGGGGGGCAGCGCGTGGCGAGCTTGGTGATGTACCTCAATGACGTCGAGGCCGGCGGCGGCACGGTATTCCCGGAGCTGAATCTCACCGTGATGCCGCGCAAGGGCGCCGCGGTGTATTTCGAATACTGCAACAGCCTCGGCCAACTCGACGCCCTCACGCTGCACGGCGGCTTGCCGGTGCTCCGCGGGGAGAAGTGGATCGCCACCAAGTGGATGCGCCAGCGCCGCTACACGGCCTCGTAACCCGCCGCGCCGAGCGCCCGCCGAGGTCCGGCGGCCGAACCGCCGGACCTCTCCACCTGCTTAACGCCCCAGATCGGTGACGAACCGATCCGTGTACTCGAGACTCGTGCTGCCGCTCACCGAATTACAGGTGGGTGAGGCGGTGCTGCTCGCGCTCGGACACGGGGTATCGCGATCGAGCGACCAGAAGTGCACTCCCGCCAATCCGTTGCTGACCGCGTAGCTCACCACGGTATCGACGTCCGCGAGCGTGAACGTCTCGGTGTTCACGTCGTTCACCCCGATCATCGGCGTCACCTCGATCTTGCTCGCCGGGACCCCATACGTGTGCTCGAGGTTCTCGACCGCCTGGATCGCCGATTGCCCCATCTCGCAGGCGCCGTTCACCACCACGCAGACCCCGGAGGATGGCGCACCGTAATCCATGACCATCAGGTTGATCGTGTAGTTCTTCAACCCCGAGCCGAGCACGGCCTGCATCACCTCGTTGCCGAGGGAATTCACCCCTCCGTAGCTGCCATCCGAGGCCGCAAGCGTCGCGAGCGTGAAGGAGAACCGCAGGTTCGGATAGAGCGACTGCGCGTACACCGACTCACTTACCAAGTCATCGATCTGCGCTTGCGTCTGTCCGCCCTCGATGTCGAAGTCGACGCCCACCATGTCCGCACTCATGTAGCGCGAGAGGAACGTCTGCATACCGGCATTGGTGCTGCACGTGAACGTTCCGGCCTGTCCGCCCGTCGAGACGACGTACTGAATGCCGGCATTGACCAGCGATGGGATGTTGGCCGCCGCGAATGCACTGCCGGCGACGCCCCCCCAGTTCTCGCTGCCACACTCCCCGGTGGCAAACGCGAGCGTGATGGCCCCGAGATTCGGCACGTCATCGGACACCAGGCTGCCGGGCCCGACCACCGGGATGTCCGAACCGGTCACGGCCGTCTGCATGACGTCGGTATTCCAGTTGAGGTTGATGGTCACGTCCTTGTACGGACTGAACAGCAGACCGCTCGGCGCCGGAGAGGGCGTCGGAGTCGGTGTGGGTGTCGGGGTGGGGGTCGGCGTCGGCGTGGGGGTCGGCGAGGCGCCGCAGACGCCAAGTGACGTCCACGGTTCGCCGCTGCCCGACGGACCGCTGTTGCTCGCCGGATTGTTGCCCTGCGTCCACCAGTTCGCCTGGTAATTGAGGCCGGATTCGCTCGCCTCCTCCCCTTGAGTGTACGCCGTCGATGGATCCCATGCGGCCGCGCAGCTCCCGGAAGGACTGGGCGTGGGTGTGGGCGTCGGAGTGGGCGTCGGAGTGGGCGTCGGAGTGGGTGTCGGAGTCGGGGTTGGAGTCGGGGTTGGAGTCGGGGTTGGAGTGGGAGTGGGAGTGGGCGAGCTGCAGGAGCCGCCCGGCGACCAGAGCGCCGGCACATTGGGCGGCTCCCATCCCGCCCCCGCCGCATTGGTGAAGGTCTGCGTCGCGGTGTACGTCGAGCTGCTGTAGGTCACCACCTCGCCGCTCGTGTACGTGGTATTCGTGTCGGTCCAGGCCACACAGGATT
>JAKBBE010000141.1 GCA_021826035.1 Pseudomonadota bacterium
CATTGGGCGAGCAGCGCCGCGTCGTGGGCCTCCTGCACCGACCCGGAGCTCAGCAGTGCGAAGCCGGTGGTGCGGGCCGCCATCACGTCGGAGTGCTCGCCGAAGATGGACAGCGCCTGGGTGGCCAGGGCGCGGGCCGCCACGTGAAACACCGCCGCCGTGAGCTCCCCGGCGATCTTGAACATATTCGGCAGCATCAACAGCAGTCCCTGCGAGGCGGTGAATGTGGTGGTGAGTGCACCGGACTGCAGCGCACCGTGCACCGCGCCCGCGGCGCCGCCTTCGCTCTGCATCTCCTGGACGACCGGTACGCTGCCCCAGAGGTTGGTGAGTCCCCGCGCGCTCCACTCATCGACGAGATCCGCCATCGGTGACGACGGCGTGATCGGATAGATCGCACACACCTCATTCAGCCGATACGCCACGTACGCCACGGCGGTATTGCCGTCCATGACGGCAGTCAATGCGGTGTCGGCGGCGTCGGTCATGGCAGGGGATCTAGGCCTGTGCCGGTTCGTCCGTCATCTCCAGCGCATGGCATGGACAGGTCTCGAAACACACCGCACAGCCGGTGCAGCGCGCATACTGGATTCGATAGCCGTGTGCAGGTGCGAGCTTCTCGATCGCCTGCTGCGGGCAGGCCGCATAGCACTGATCACACTCGAAGCAGTTGCCGCAGGACAGACAGCGTTGCGCCTCGTAGTGTGCCTGCTCTGCGCTGAGGCTCGCCGCGATCTCGGCGAACCCCGCGGTGCGTGCCGCAACCGGCAGCAGCGGCGCCTCGCGCCGTTCGGCGTCGCTGTAGAACGGCAGGTGCAGGCCGGCGAAGTCCGCGAGCCGCGCCGCCGGTGGCTCGCGTACCGTGCGGGTGCGCAGGAACGCATCAATGTGGCGAGCGGCCCGTTTGCCGTGACCGACCGACACCGTCACGGTCCTATCGCCACTGACCATGTCGCCGCCGGCGAACACGCCCGGGCAGCCGGTCATCAGGGTGGCCTCGACGCGCACACCACCGTCGGCGGTGAACTCGACACCCTCCAGGCGGTGCAGCACGGCCGGGTCGGTCTGCTGACCGAGTGCCAGCACCAGCGCATCGGCGCTGAGCCGCTCGACTTGGCCGGTCGGCTGCGGCCGGCCGTCGGCATCGAGCGTCATCTGCTCCACGAGCAGGTCAGGGCCGACCGCTGCGCGGATCGTCGTCAGCCATCTGAACTGGATGCCCTCGGCAATCGCCTGGTCGAATTCAGCGGCATGCGCGGGCATGTGGGCTCGGTCTCTACGATAGACGATGAGCGTGTCGTCGGCGCCGAGCCGCCGCGCGCTGCGCGCCGCGTCCAGGGCGGTGTTGCCACCTCCGTAGACGATGACGCGTCGGCCGAGGCAGGGCCGCTCGCCGGCGCCGATGCCGTGCAGCAGCGTAACCGCATCCACGACGCGGGCCGCATCGCGCGCCGGCAGCTCCAAGTGAGTGGCGACACCGGCGCCAATCGCGAGGAACACCGCATCGAACCGTCCGGTCTGCTGCGCGCTGCGCACATCATCGACCCTGTTGTTGAAGCGGAACGTCACGCCAAGCGCCTCGATGCGGGCGATTTCCTCATCGAGCACGGCACGGGGCAGTCGGTAGGCCGGGATGCCAAAGCGCAGCATCCCACCGGCATGGGCCTCGGCCTCGTACACCTCGACGGTGTGTCCGAATCGCGCGAGGTGGTAGGCGCATGAAAGGCCGGCAGGTCCGGAGCCGACTACGAGCACCCGTCGGCCGCTCGGCGCCGCCGGCGCTGCGGCGGGCCAGTGTTCGAGCGACGCCTGATCGGCCAGAAAGCGCTCCACCGCGTGAATTGCCACGGCGCTGTCGAGCTGCGCACGGTTGCATGCGCGCTCGCACGGGTGATAGCAGACTCGTCCGTGCACCGCGGGGAGCGGATTGTCCGCGAGCAATGCCCGCCACGCGTCCTGCTCGCGCCCGGCACGGGCGAGCGCGAGCCAGCCTTGGACATTCTCTCCGGCCGGACAGGCGTGATTGCACGGAGCCTGCAGATCGACATACACCGGTCGTCGTGCCCGTACCGGACCGGTGCCGGGCGCGGCGAGCAGATCAACCGGCGGGGTGAAGTCGGATCGAGGCAGATTCATCGCTACGCTCCCGCGCGCCGCCCGTTGCGGACCCGGAGGAACCCCGAGCACGCCGCCGATCGCGCGGAGCGCTCAGCGGCGCGCCGTGCGTTCCGCACCCGAGCCGCCCCGGGTCCGCAGGGCCGCGGTTCGAGGCGCGGAGGCACGGGGCGCGTGCGCGGCGCGGATGGGCTTCGGGGCCGGCTGTGCCAGCCCGTGGTGACGCTTGATCTCCCCGCGCCGCCGGCGCTCATAATTCTGCAACTGGTGGCGCGCGGCGTTGAAGGCGTCACGCACTGCCACGTAGGGATCTTCGTGAGCCGGATCGGCCGCATGCGCATGCCCGACGAGAATGTGCTCATCGGGCACCGCGACATCAATCCGCACGGCATGCAGCACGCCTTGCTGCTGGTGGCGGGCGGGACGCTCGATCCAGACCCGGCAGCGCAGAATGTTCGGGCTGAATCGCTCGAGCCGCTCGGCAAGCTCGCGGACGCGACTGCGCAGCGCCGAGGAGGGCGCCATCTGCTGGAAACTCACCACGACCGGAAATGTCATCTTCGCTCCCTTCGGTGTCGAGGCGTGCGATCCGCAGCCGCTCATGCGGCCAGCGATCGCCGCGGCGCGGTACAGATCGCCGCCAGGGTGTGGCCGACGTCGGTTTCGTTGATTTCCTTGCGCGACTGGGTCCGTTCGCGTGCCGCCTCGCGCGCCAGATCGGCCAGCGAGAGCATGCCGAGCAGCCTACCGTCGTGATCGATCACCGGCAGACGCCGCACGCGCGACTCGCGCATCACCCGCTCGGCCTGCGCCAGAGAATCAGACGGGTGCAGGCTGTGCACGGTCTTGGACATCCCGCCGCCGACGCTCAGTTCGGCGAGCGCTTTGCCGCCGAACAGCGCGTGCATGCAGATGTCGCGGTCGGTGATGATGCCGATGAGCTTCTGGCCGCTGCCGCGGCCACACACCGGCAGCGCGCCGCAGTCGTGGCGCCACATCAGTTCAGCGGCATGCGCGAGCGTATCCTCCGCCCGACAGCACTGGACGTCACGGGACATGATGTTCTCGACGAGCATGTGCGGATCTCCTCTGTGCGATGCGCCGCGCTTCGCGGACGTCTCTACCTCTTGTCGCTCGGCTCCGGGTGGCGGCGCAACAGAACCGGGATGTGCGTGTGCCGTATGATGTATTCGGCGTCGCTGCCCAGCACCAGGCGACGTACGCCGCGCCTTCCATGCGTACCGCAGACGATCAGGTCCGCGGGCCAGTCCTCGGCGTGACGCAGAATGGCCGCACCCACCGGCGTGCCCATCTGTTCGATGAGCGCCGTGGTTGCATCGACTCCCGCAGCCTGGGCGCGGGCCTGCGCTTCCGTGAGCAACGCATCGCCGCTGCGGCGCATCTCGTCCTGGATGTCACCGATGTTGACAGCGGCGGTGTCCGGGGTGATGAGCAGCCACTCATTGAGCACGTGCAGGATGCGCAGCTGCGCCCGCTGGTCCAGTGAGAGTTTGATCGCCTCCTCGAACCCGAGGTTCGAGGCCGGGCTGCCGTCGATCGGAACCAGTATTTTTTTGTACATCCGCAGGCTCTCCGCGTCGGATGGGTTCGCCGGAGCGGATGTCAGCTCCAGCTCGCATCCACACTGGGAGCATGGTCTGCGCGGCACCTGGCTCACAATACGTAGTTGCCTCGACGAGCGGCTCGCGGCGCTCGATCGATACGTATTGTCCGGCGCGTACCAGGGGCTATAGTGGGAAAACTCAGACCGAGTGCGACCCGGTGCGACGAATATGCTCGATGAGTTTGTGACCCTGCCGCGCGTGGCGTATTTTTCGATGGAGATCGCGCTGCGCAACGAGATCCCGACCTATGCCGGCGGCCTCGGCGTCCTCGCCGGCGATACGCTGCGCTCGGCGGCCGACCTGTCGCTGCCGCTCGTCGGGGTGACCTTGGTGAGCCGGGCCGGGTATTTCCGTCAGGAGATCGGGGCGGACGGGGCACAGATCGAGCGTTCGACGAGTTGGGATCCGGCCCGTTGGGCCCATCCGCTCGACGCCAAGGTGGCGGTGCGCATCGAGGATCGTCCGGTGTGGGTGCATGCCTGGCTGTATGTCATCGAGGGCCGTAGCGGTGGCAGCGCGCCGGTGCTGCTGCTTGATACCGATCTGGCGGAGAACACCGTGGAGGACCGCCGGATTACCGACGCGCTCTATGGGGGTGACGATGCGTACCGTCTGAAGCAGGAGATGGTGCTCGGACTCGGCGGTGCGCGCATCCTGAGGGCGCTCGGTTTCGAGATCACCGCGTATCACATGAACGAGGGGCACTCGGCGCTGCTCGGCGTCGAGCTGCTGCGCCGCTTCGCCTATCGCGCCGATGATGTGCGTCCCGGTGAGGCGCAGTACGACCTGCCGCGGGTGCGGGATCTGTGCCGGTTCACGACCCATACGCCCGTGGAGGCCGGACATGACCGGTTTCCCTACGAGCTGGTCAAGCGGCTCTTTGCCAGCAGCGTCTACGGATACAACAACCACAAGGCTCCGCAACCGAATGAGCCGGGCACCGAGCATGGCCCGATCGACTTCAAGACGCTCACCGCGCTCGGCGGTACCGATGAGCTCAACATGACTCAGCTTGCCCTGAACGTCAGCGATTTCGTCAACGGTGTGGCCAAACGGCATGCCGAAGTGTCGGCGCGGATGTATCCGGGGTATGCGGTGCGCGCGATCACCAATGGTGTGCACCCCTATACCTGGAGCGCGCCGAGCTTTCGCGAGCTGTATGACCGGTACATCGCCGGGTGGTGCCACGAGCCAGAGCTGCTCGGGCGGGTTCACGGGATTCCGCCGGCGCAGCTGCTCGAGGCCCATGCCAAGGCAAAGCAGGCGCTCGTGGCGGCCGTGCAAACGGCCTGTGGCGTCGTGCTCGATCCGCACGTGGCCACCCTGGGGCTGGCACGGCGGATGACGGCCTACAAGCGCCCCGCGATGCTGTTCGCGGACCTCGCGCGGCTGAAGTCCATCGCGCAGCGCTATCCGCTGCAGATCGTGCTGTCCGGCAAGGCACATGCGCGCGACGAGGAGGGCAAGCGTCTGATTGTCGAGTTGCACCAATTTGCGCGTGAGCTGGCCGGAACCGTGAGCGTCGCCTATTTGCCCGACTATGACCTGGATGTGGCGCTGCTGATGGTCTCGGGCGTCGATGTGTGGGTCAACACGCCGCTGCCGCCGCTCGAGGCCTCCGGCACGAGCGGGATGAAGGCCGCCTTCAACGGGGTGCCGAGCCTCTCGGTGCTCGACGGATGGTGGATCGAGGGGTGTATCGAGGGGGTCACCGGCTGGGCGATCGAGGATGCCGCCTCGCTGTACCAGAAGCTCGAGCAGGTGGTGCTGCCGCTCTATTACGCCCCGGCCGGCGAGCGCGAGCCGTGGGTGCGCATCATGACGAGTGTGATCGGCGCGAATGCTGCCTATTTCAACAGTCAGCGCATGATGCGCCGCTACGCCACCGAGGCCTATCTGCGCTGAGCGCAGCGGATGGGGGCTCTCGCAAACCCGAGGGGGCATCAGGGACAGTGCGGATGGTGCGTCATCGAGGCCTATGCAACCCTGCTGCCTTGGCACGGCCGGGATGCCGGCTGAAACCTGCCTCGAGAGGGTCCGGCGGCATGGGCAAGACGAACTCGATACTGGCCGTGGCACAGCACGCGCCGTCCGATACGGTGTTGCTGGCGAAGGCGGCGGCACTGGCGCGTTCCTTCGGGTTCGGTCTGGAACTGTTCATGTGCGATGCCGAGCAGGCCTACGCGCTGAAGCATGATTACCAGAAGACCGGGCACGACAAGGCACTCGCCGAGTGCGTCGGGCGTGCCAAGGCGTACCTCACCGAGCAGCGCAAACTGATCGATCCGGCGGTCTCGGCCGTGGCCATCGATGCGGCGTGCGAAAGTCCCCTGTATGAAGGAGTGGTGCGCAAGGTGGTGCACAGTCGCGCCGAGTTCGTCATGAAGGCGGCCGGCGGCATCGATCGGCGCGGACACAGCGCATTCGACGAGAACGACTGGCAATTGATGCGCACCTGCCCGGCGACGCTCGCTCTGGTGCGCCACCGCCATTGGCGCAAACGGCTGCGCATCGCCGCGGCGATCGACGTGTCGGATGACGAAACCGCGGGGCTCGCGAGCTCGATCATCAGGATTGCCCGGCGGCTCGCGCTGGCGACGGGCGGGGAACTCGAACTCTTGTACGCCGAGCGCATGCCCTCCGACAGCGTCGCGAGCCGCACGCGGGCCGCGCGGCTGCGGGCGCTGGCGCGCCAGGCCGATCTCGATGAGCACCATGCCCACATTCTCGCCGGTACGCCTGAGCACGAGCTCGCGAGCTTCGCCGCGGGGCGTGACTACGACGTGATGGCGCTCGGGGCGCTGGCGCACCGCAAGGTCGCGGTGGAACTCGTCGGTAGCCTCACCTCGACGCTGGTCGAGGCGCTCGAGAGCGACTTCGTGCTGATCAAACCGGATGAGGCGGGGGCGAGTGAGCGGGTAGCGCATCGTACGCGTGAGCACGCCGCGCAGGCGCTGCCGCCGGCGACGCGCAGCGCCGCGGTGAATGCCTGGATGGGCCGGTCGCGCCCGATGCGCTAGTCAGCCCGCGCCGCGGCGGGCTTCGAGTTCTTCCCAGCGCGCGTAGCAGCGCTCGAGTTCCGCGGTGAGCTCATTGAGCCGCGTGCCGTCGGCGCGGATGCGCTCATGGCCGCCGTCCTGGTAATCGGGTTGACTCAGGCGTGCGC
>JAKBBE010000142.1 GCA_021826035.1 Pseudomonadota bacterium
ATTTGCGGTGAACAGCAGCTCACGACCAATTTTCTCTGATTTGCGGCCCCGCTCCGGAGGCATCCCACCGCCCGGAGCCGACCCGATCGCGAGCCCGCGCTACGTGAGAACCAATTCGACGTGCCGACCGAGCACCGACAGGGCTTCCTCGATCCTCGGGAGCTTCGTTGGGTGATGCGGGTCGAGAATTCGCCGCGCTTCCTTCTCGTCGAGGTTCATGCGGCGGGCGAGCTCGGAGTTGCTGATGCCAGCCTGCTGAACGGCGAGATACACGGCGGCCTTCAGTGCCATCGACGGCGGCACACTCACCATACGCTCGCCACGCTTGGCGCGCGAGGGCGCCGGGATCATCTCGCCGTCGTCGATGCGGGCAGCAATGGCCTCCTCCAGAGCATCCGCCGCCTCCGTGAGGGCATCATCGACCGTTTCGCCCTGCGTGATTGCCTCCGGCAGGTCGCGGCACGTCACCACATATCCGCCAGCGCCTTTTTCCGCAGTCAACTTCACTGCATACGTAAACTGTCGTGCGTTCATAAATTCGCCTTATCGATACCGAGCTGCTTGCACATTGCATGCAGCGTTCCAGTCTTCAGCTCGTCCTTCGGATTGCGGACAACGGTCCGCCGATCACCGAAATAGAGCGTTACATGGCTTCCTTTGCCACGCTTCTCATCCACGCGCGAGGTGAGCCGGCGCTCCTTGGCAATTGCCTGAACTCTCCGGATGAACTCGTTTCCCCTCACCGTGCCAGTATCGGACATTTATGTCCGATTTGCAACAGTGTAGCTCAGGGAGTCCCCAACTGCTGCCAAATCCGCGACCGCAGTTGCCCCTTCGCCTTGGAGGCCCACTTTCTCGCTCTGATTGCCCTCGGGCATTGCCCGTCTTCCCGCAGGAAAGGCGCGCACCATGGATGGCGCGAGCGCAGGACGCCGTATATGCAGTGGCAGTCTCTGCTGCGCGGGGTGGAGGCCCGGAGTTTCGCGAGCCCGGCCGACGGGCCGCTCGGGGCGGCGCCGGAGCGGAAGCGCACCCGCGGAACTCGGGCTGCAGGCCAGCAAAGCAAGTCCCGGGTCCAACAGCCCGTTAGCTACTGTTCAGCGCAAATCCGGAAAGCTGATATTCAGCAAGCGCGACAACCCAGCCCCGAGGGCGTCCGCAGGTGGTCCGCATGCGACAAGAGTTGATGCCCGGGAGTTTGCCCCCGTCCTCCAAGATTTACCTCAGACTGGTCTTGAGCGCATCGAGTTCGCGTTGAGACCTCCTCGCAATTTCCCTGCTTTCGTAGATCCAGAACGGGACAAGCAGCACCCAAAGGGGGATCATTATGATCCTGAGAGCCGGTATCAGCAGGATGACTGGCAGCAAGGTTGCGGAGATTAAAAGCGGAAACCAGAGCGCTGACCGGCGGTAAAACCTCCGCTGTCGCTCGAGTGCCGACCTGTAGAATGCGGCACAGGCCTCCGGCTCTCCCCGGCGCAGAAATCTTCCCGGTGCTCGTCGATGACCCAATATGACTTGAAACAAGAAGAATCCCGCACCAATGGCGAAAAAGCATTCACCGCCGCGCACGACGGGAATCGGGGCCGCCATGATAAGTACTGCACCGAAAGCGCTGAGGAACAGCAAGCAAAACAGCCCACCTACCGATGTGCGTCTGCGCTCGACTCTGTTCAGTTTCGCAAGTGCGGTCCGGAGTTCGTCTAAAGACATGGACGTGTCCTCAACTGCCTGACTTCGCCAAAGATGCTGCATGTCAGGGTGCCTTCGCTCATTGCTCATCTGAGTCTCTCGCGCCAAAGCGTTTGCGAAGTACTTCCTTGATCCTGTGGATCTTGGTCGCAACATTCGATGTCGATAAACCCGTGAGGTCGCTGATTGCCTCGGCGTCCATGCCCTCTAAATACGAAAGGATCACCTGCCGGTCAATCGGGATCAGTTGCCTAATCAGATCTGTGAGCCGCGCGAGCGCCTGCTGTTCGGCTACCGCTTGCAGACTGTCCGGCGTGCCGGCGGTGGCGTCCAATTCCTCAAGGCCGACCATTCTTACGCGCTTCCAACGCCGTTCGCGCAATACGTGCGATGCGGCGACGTTATGAGCGATTCGAAATACCCAGGTCCGGAGCGAGCAGGTACCGTTGAATCGACCGAGACTCTTCCATATCGCGATGTGAATCTCCTGGAGGAGATCCCCTTGTTTTTCGGGCTCTGCCTCGTATCCACGGGCAAGGCGGCTGAGCGCCCCGCCATAGGCTGCAGACGCTTCTCGATAAGTCTCATCCGCCCTTAAGGCTTGAGTGGACTGATTCTTTTTTTCCGGCATTCCGGCGCGCTAGTGGCCATCTCCAATTACCTATAGTCGCTCGCGGCGGAGGCTTCTTACAGCTCAAAGGAAAAATGGGTTCTGGCTTGGCTCAGGCGCCAGAATTCTGCCCGGACCGCGAGACGATCACGTAGATCCCCTGCCGTAATCGAACTCAGGAGTGTCCGCTGTGCCCCTCACGCCTCATGCCATACCGATCCAATGACTCAGCAGGGCCGATACCGGCCCGTCAGCGTCACGCCGCCGTCCCCGGCGGCTGCCGCACTGCGAGGTGAGGACTCGGACAGGGCCGCAGGGGGACGACATGCGCAAAGGAAGAACCGTCGTTGCCGTGGACGCCCGGAAGACCCGTGTGTCATGCGAGCTGCGGTCGGTATGTTCCAGCACCGCCGAGGCGAGTGAGTACTGAACGCTGCCTGCGGCTGCCAATCAGCTCCGGCCGGTCAGTGCCTCGCGTGTCTCACGACCGAACGGGGCGGTTGTCGAGCGCCGGCGCCAAGCGAGCCTCTGAAGATGTGGGTCTGCCCGAGGTCGGAGTCGAACTCTGGGCATAAGTAACTGAAATTATTGAGAGACTGCCGAAAATTGAGCCGGACTACCCAAACTCGGTACCCCTAGCGGTGCTCTGCAGCAGCAAACCGGTATCCCCAGCCCAGTCGGCGACAACCGCGCTTGTTCACGCGGCGACGCCTCGCATTGCGCCAAGGGTCGGCGCGATCGCTTCACCGGGCATGCGCAAGCTCTTCGCGGACGATCTTGCGCATCACTTTGGCCGTCAGAGGCCGCTCATTTTCTGTAAGCGAGGCGCGCAGCGCCTCGTTGATGAGGGTCTGGTAGCCGCGCCCGGCCGCGTCTGCTTTGGCACGGAATGCTTCGATGACATCGTCATCGATCATGATCGTGATGCGTGTCTTGCCGGGGGAGGGGATTACTGCGCCTCGCTTGCCGCGGCTGAAGTCACATTCCTTTCGCAGATTCGGCTGCCTCTCATTTGCTCGCCTTGCGAGCGGAAATGATGCGAGTGCGATCGCCACGTGGCGCGTGGATGGTGACGAGAGTTCGCCCGAGCGAGTCCCTCCCGAGAGTGACGAAGCGGCGTTCGTCCTAGGTATCTGGATTCTCCAGCGTCAAGGCGTTTGGGTCCCGGAGCGTCTGCTCCGCGTGCGCAAAACTCACGCCGTGCTTGCGCAGGTTCGCCTCTGCCTTGGCAGGGTCGAACGCGATCTCCATCGCTATCGTATGCATAATGAATATGCATATGGAAAGAACGACGACTGGTGGTGGACGACCACGCCGGTGGAGACGGTTGTTCGCCCGGGTTCGTCACCGTGACCCAGATTGCGGTGGGCCGTCTCCAATGGTGCTTTCCATCCGGTAGCCACATCCACGCCTGCTTGTGGAGACGGGAGCAGCAAAGAGCCGTGCGATTGCCGACGTCGGATGAATTTGCCGAATTCAGCACCGCCCCAGCTCGCGGGTGCGCTCGTTAACAAGCTGGAGTAGAGTCACGCGCCAGGGAAGACGTGGATTGCCGGACGAAATCGCTGTTTCAGCCACGCGAGGTTCAGCGAACTTGCTCTCGTGCGATGAGCCGAGTTCGTAACAGGAGCCCCTCAACGCCTCAACGGCGTCAAGTGTTCCAGTCGTTCGTCTTCGCGCTCCTGATGGTGGATAGGACTTCCGGACCACCGCCTCGTTGCGGCCCAACCGGGCACATGAAGTAGGCGCGCGAACTTTCATTTGCGCTCTCCGTGCACCCGTGCCAAGTGCGCGTGATTCTCAGAGTTTGTGCCAAGCACTTGGGCGCGCGAGTGGTTTGTCGCCCTGGGCGAATGCCTTGCAGAAGCTCTCCTGTCTGGCGGCCCCACACTGCGACGTGCTTGGCCAGAGTGCTTGAGGCCACGTCTGTGCACGGGCTCCTGTTACGCATCCTTGACAGGTTGATTGCTGAAGTATACGCTGTATACATGACGTCCGGCGTTTCAACTGCCCAGAGGATCGTCTCTGCGGCGCGGCAGCTCGTTGAGCAAGAGGGCCCCGACGGGCTGAGCATGCGCCGAGTTGCCGCAGCCGTGGGTATCACGGCGATGGCGATCTATCGTCACTATGCCGATAAGACTGCACTACTGAACGCGGTGGCCGACGAGGGCTTTTCGGAATTGTCGACGCGGCTACATGAGTTGCGATTGCGCGGCAACCTGGAGTCTCGCCTGTTAAAGATCGCGGATGTCTTTCTGGACCATGCGTTCGAGAATCCGAAGGTGTTCGAGCTGATGTTTCTGCGACCCAGGGACGGTGCGCGACGATTTCCGGGGGATTTCAGGGCTCGCCAATCGCCTACGGCCACCGTCGCGGCGGACTTGATCGCTCACGCCATGGCACAAGGCGAGCTCCGACAGGATGATGTGTGGGAGATCGTTTTCGAGACTGGCGCGATGTGGCAAGGGTTGATCACACTCTATTTCGCCGGCCGCGTTGATTTGTCCCGCAGCGAGTTTCGTGCGCTCTATCACCGCGCATTTAAGAGGTACCTCGATGGCATTCGTTCGTGACGCGCAGCGCATCGGCCTTGGGCTCGGCACGATCGCTGCTTCGGCGGCCTTGCTTTGGTTTGGTTCAGGGCTTCATCCCTGGTGGCCGCTGACGTGGTTTGCCCCGCTGCCGGTGCTGCTCCTGGCGGTCCGCGCGACGGCCTGGGAGACGGCGCTGGTCGCGTTCTCCGCCTGGTTCGCGGGCACCGTGAACCTCTGGAACTACCTGCACGACGTGCTGCACCTGCCATCCGGAATCGTGATCTTTGAATTCATGCTCGTGGCGCTGGCCTTCACGATTGCGGTACTGGTATTTCGGGCTCTTGCGCGGCGCGGCGAGTCCTGGCGTGCGCTGATCGCGTACCCCGCGGTATGGGTGTCCTTCGAATACGTCGTCAATCGAGCCACATCCGCTGGCACATTGATCAGCCTGGCGTACTCGCAACTGAAGTTCCTGCCCTTCCTGCAGGTGGCGGCCGTCACCGGTCCGTGGGGCATGAGCTTCCTGCTGCTCCTGTTTCCGACCGCAATCGCCTTGTTCGCGCAGACATGTCGCACCCGCCCACGCCACGCGGTGCGCTTGGCCGGTGCTAGTTTGGCATTGATTGCCGCCGTTCTCGTCTTCGGCGCCATCCGGCTGACGACTCCCAGCGGCGATCACCAGGTGACGGTCGGCATGGTTGTCCATGACGCACCGCGAGCTCGCGCGGGGCGGCAGACAGAGCACCTTATCGGAGCGTACGCCCACGAGGCTGCACTCTTGGTGGCCCGAGGCGCGCAGGTGGTCATTTTGCCGGAGAAGATCGGCACCATCGTGGACCCTGCATCCCAGGCCGTCGATTCCCGGTTGCAGGCTGTGGCAAACCGCACGAATGCGACCCTCGTTGCCGGTGTAATTCACGTTACAGCGCACCGCTCGTACAACGAAGCGCGCATTTACTCCCCAGGCGGCCCGGTGCGCGAGTATCACAAGGAGCATCTTCTGGTTCCATTCGAGTCGCGCCTTACTCCCGGGAAACGACTCGTCATCCTCAAGCGCCCGTCGGGTCTGTGGGGGATCGCGATCTGCAAGGATATGGATTTCACCGGACTCTCACGTCGCTACGGTCAGGCCGGAGTTGGCTTGATGTTGGTTCCGGCCTGGGATTTCCGCGTCGACTGGATCTATCACGGTCACGCCGCTCTGATGCGAGGCGTGGAGGATGGCTTCAGTGTAGTGCGTGCCGCCAAGAACGGGAGTCTCTACGTCAGCGATGACCGTGGTCGCATCCTGGCCGAAGTCATGAGCGATTCCGCACAATTCGCGACCCTCGTGGCGGAAGTGCCCGTGGCTCACGCGGTGACGCCTTATCTTCTGTTCGGCAACTGGTTCGCGTGGCTTGCGATGATCGGGGCTCTGGCGATGATCCTTCGCGCATTGCGGCGCACCTCGCCCATCACAACTGACTGAATCAACCCCTGCGTACCCTCGAGGGGCAAAGAGCCATTGTCCTTTTTTTATCGGGCCGGTCTGTGGCCCGATAAAAGTCGATCTCACGTGCATCGGATGCGAAAAGGCTTGGGACGGTGTGGCATCTGTCGCTCCTGCTCAATGCGATTGCCTTCGTCGACCTGACAGCAATTCACGTCTTTGTGTATGTCCTATCATCTGAGGTTTCTGGTGAGATGATTTTGGTGACGATAGTGTTTGTGGCTCCATGTGCTATTGCGGCGACCATCCTTGCGGCTGTCCGGCCGGATCAATGCAGCGACATGAGGGATTATGGACTCCGTACGATGCACAAAATGTATGTACATTAACTGCAGCGTTTCAAATTAACCAACCCGCAAGCAGACACTCGGGACCGTCAAGACAGGGTCGCAAGCGGAAGTCGATCCCGTTTGATCGGACGGATGCATGACTGTGAGAGTTCGGTCCTGGGCATCGCCAAGAACAGGGCAACACGAAGAGACGTCTCGGTCGCCGCCATTCGCGTGTGCGGCCGGATTGGG
>JAKBBE010000143.1 GCA_021826035.1 Pseudomonadota bacterium
GCTGATCGGCTACCTGCACACCAATTCGCTCGATGCCGGCCAGTACGAGTTTGCGTTCTGGTCGCGCATCGCGCGCATGTTCGCGATCGCGTTCGCGGTGCTGCTTGCCGTGCCCTTCGTGCTCGGCTCGATGCGCTCAGCCGGCGCCGGGGCGCGCGCGATGCTCGCGCTCGCCATCGGCATCGGCTTTTTCCTCCTGCAGCGGCTCATCGAGAGCGGCACCATCGTCTTTCACCTCAATCCGGTGATCGTCGCGTGGCTGCCGACGGCGCTGCTGGCGACCGTGACGCTCCTGCTGCTCGCCCGCGCCCGCTGAGCGGCCGGCTCAGGCCGCCGGCTTGCGCACACTCGCCGCAGGTCCGGCGAGCGGCTGCAACCATCCGGTGAGGGGCTGGAAGATCTGCCGATAGCGGTAGCCGGGAATGCGGTATTGCCAGCCGCGCACGCGTGCCGCCAGGCGCGCCGCCGTCGGCGCGCTCTTCGCCCCCACGGCGCGCACGGTGAGCTCAATGTAGTGCGGTCCCTTCTGCGCCGCCTGGAAGCCGCTCACCGTTACCCGCAGGCCCGCGAAGGTCGTGAACACGGCGCTCGAGAGCGGCACGCCGGGCGGCGGCGGGGCGGCCTTGCGCACATCGTTCAGCGTCAGATTGGAGAGCGCGCTGGCGAGCGCATCAGCGGCGCCAGGACCGCTGAGTGTGCGTCCGGGTGGAATGCCGAACACGCGAAACTGGGCTACCGTCGGCGCGGTCCGCGCGATGCGATACGGGCGCTCGCGCGCGAGGCGCTCCTCGACGCTGCGCACCTGTGGGTGTTTCAGGTCGATGATGATCGGGCTCAGCCACTGCGCCGGCTTCGCCTCGGCCATCACCAGCGGCGCGGCGAGCAGGCTCTGCGGGTGGCCGACGAGGCGCACGTACGCGCCGCTGCCGCCGTCACTGTGCCCGACGATCAATGACCAGGTGTGCGCCGGGCTCACCAGGTCGATGCGCACGCCGCTCGCACCGGCGACGTTCGGGGATTGCACGCCGAGGGCCGCATACTGAGCCGCGAGGCGGGTCTTGCGCGCAACCGCCTTGAGATTACCGAGATCGATCAACAGTTTGCGCAGCTTGCCGGAGTCAGCCGGATAACCGCGCTGCTTGACCTGCCAGTGCCGGGCACCTTTGAGCAGCGTGACGTGCTGCCCGCCGGCGCCGCGGATGCGCACCTCGGTGAGCGCATTGAGGTGCGCTTCGAGTCCGGGCAGCACCGGGGTGCCGGCGATCGATGCGCTGCCTTCTTGCGCGCGGCGCGAGACCCAGATCGCCACCAGTAGCACCGCGAGGCTGACGACGAACAGGATGGCCAGATGGCGTTGCTTCATGACTCGCTCCCGGAGTGCTGGCGCGCGCGGCGGCGGCGGCGCAGCGCCGCACCGGCGAGCGCCGCCAGCGCGAACACTGCCGGCATGACGATGATGTTGATGACCTTCAGTTCCGTGCCGAGCGCATCGATGCTGCGCACCAGCCCGGCCTGCACGGCGCGCAGGCGCTGGCGGATCGTGACCCGCTCGGTCTCGAAGTGCTCGATCTGCTGCTCCTGCGCCGGGGTGAGGATCAGCGTCGACTTGTGGTTGCGCTCGGTCTGCAGCAGCGTCAACTGCCGCTCGGTCTGCTGCAGCTGCGCCTGCAGCCGCTGCTGCTGCGCTCGGTAGCGCGCCTCGGCGGCGCGGCGCAGTGCCGCGACCCGGGTGAACGGTCGGGTGAATCCGGCTTTGGCGCGCACGCTGATCAGATCGTCACTGCCGCCGAGGTTGTCGAGCGAGTTCAGCAACAGATTGCCGTTGCTCGCCCAGGTCTGATCGATGGTCTGACCGAACAGGTTGAGGTGACGCACCCAGAGGTAATCCGAGAGCAGGTCCGAGTCGGCGAACACCACCAGCTGCAGCGGCTTGAGTGCTTGGGTGAGCACCTGCGTGCCGGCGGGCAGTTTCACCCCGGCGGGCGGTCCGTGCGGATAGGCGCTCTTGACCTTGCCACTGACGCGGGCGGCGAACACATAGCGCTGGCCGGTCGGTTTGAAGCCGCGCAGCACGCTCGACGGATCGGTCAGGCCGGAGAGCGACTGCGTCGCGAGCGGCATGGCATCGGCGCTGCTCCACAGCAGTGGCCGGAAGCTCGTGCCGGCGCCCTTCAGCGCGCTCAGGTATCCGGCCGTGGAGAGGTTGACGTTGGACAGACCGGAAGTGATCACATCGTGGCGCGCCATCTGCGCGCGCCCCAGACCGATGATCAGCGGATCGAGGCGGGGCATGCCGTTGGCGCCCGCGACGTTGAGTGCGAGCGAGCGGTCGGCGATGACCTCATTGGGATTGAAGCGCACGCCCCAGGAGGCGAGCAGCGGGTCGAGGTCGGTACTGCCGGGCTGCGGCGGGCTGCCAGGGGTCACGGCCGACTCGGCCAGCGGATCGACGAAGGCGATGATGTGACCGCCGGCGAGCGCGTACTGGTCGATGGCGAAGCGGGTCGCCGGGGAGAGGTGCCGCGGGTCGACGAGCACGAGCACGCGCGTGCCGGCGGGAATCCTTGTGGCATCGGGCTGCAGCGTGTGCAGGTCGTAGAGCTGTTCGGCCTGACGGTAGGCGAGCCAGGGCTGGCGCATCTGTCCGCTCTGCGGGTCGAGGCCGCCGCTCATCGGCAGGCTCGAGTACCACTCGATGCGGGGCTTGGTCGGATGGGCGAGCTGGTAGATCAGCTTGGCGATGTCGTATTCGAGGAAGCGCTGTTTGCGCAGATCGAAGAACGGAATCGCCTGGCGACCGTTGGTGGCGTTCGTGCCGGCGAGGCCGAAGTAGAACTTGCTGCCGGCATCGTTGACCGGCGTGCCGCGCACGCCCAGCTCCGCGGCACGGTCTTCCTCGACCGAGTAGGGGCGTGGATCGATGATGTGCAAGCGGATCTTGCCGTCGGCATCGGCGGCGATCTCGCGCAGGAAGTTCTCCACGTGATCGCCGTACGCGCGCAGCTGCGGGACGCCGTCCGCGGTCTTGCGCGAGTAGAAGAAGTACAGGTCGATCGGCTCGTGGATGCCCTTGAGGATGCGCCGCGTGCCGCGCGAGAGCGTGTACAAGTGATGCTGCGTCAGATCGAGCTGAGCGCCCGCGAGCGTGTAATTGAAGATGATGGTCAGCCCGATGAGCAGCAGCGCGAGCGCACCCACCGAACCCCAGCCTAGCGTCGAGCGTTTCATCATGCCGCGCTCCTAGTCCGCTTTGCGCAGGTCGACTGCGACCGTGGTGGTGAACAGAAAGAACCCGATCAGCATGACGAAGTACAGCACGTCGCGCAGCTCGAGTACCCCGCGCGTGATCGATTGGAAATGTGTCAGCAGCGAGAGTGAGGCGATCGCCTCGATCAGCGTCTGGGGCGCCCAGCCACGAAACGCATCGAGCACCATCGGGTAGCCGGCGAGCAGCAGCACGAAGCAGGCGAAGACCCCGAGAATGAACGCCACCACCTGATTGCGTGTCAGTGCCGACATGCACGAGCCGATGGCGAGGAAGCCACCGGCGAGCAGCAGGCTGCCTAAGTAGGAGGCGAAGATGACTCCGTTGTCGGGGCTGCCGAGATAGTTGACCGTGATCCAGATCGGGAAGGTGAGCGCGAGCGCCAGGCCGGTGAACAGCCAGGCCGCCAGGTACTTGCCGAGCACCGCTTCCCACACCTTGACCGGCAGGGTCATCAGCAGCTCAATGCTGCCGGATTTGCGCTCCTCGGCCCACAGCTTCATGGTCAGGGCCGGGATCAGGAACAGGTACAGCCAGGGGTGAAACATGAAAAACGGGCGCAGATCGGCCTGGCCGCGCTGGTAGAAGGCGCCGATGTAGAACGTGAAGGCGTTCGCCAGCACCAGGAATATGATGATGAAGACATACGCCAGCGGCGTCGCGAAATAACTCGCGAGCTCGCGGCGCAGGATCAGTGCCACGTTGCGCATCGGTCCCCCAGCATGTGCCCTCAGGCGGTGATGGTGCGAAAAACTTCGTCGAGGCGTCCGGATTCCAGGTGCAGCTCCTTCAGCTGCAGACCCTGCTGCACCGCGAGCGTCGCGACCTCCTGCAGGATCATCGCCCCGGCGCGCGGCAGCGCCGTGAGGCGCGCCTCGCGCTCGGTCACCTCGACCTGCTCGACCTGCGCGAGTCCGGCAAGCGCCGCGCGGGCCGTCTCGAGCTGCTCGGCGCGCGCCAACTGCAGCGACA
The DNA here is from genome assembly GCA_021826035.1 of Pseudomonadota bacterium. Next base: position 4,238 of record JAKBBE010000143.1, read on the forward strand.
CCGCATTGTGGTAGCGCGAGCGGCTGGTCAGCTGCAGCGGCGTGTCATCGGCGACGATCCGGCCGCGCGCGATGATGATCGCGCGCGTGCAGACCGCGGCCACCTCCTCGAGGATGTGCGTCGAGATGACGATGATCTTCTCGTGGGCCATCTCCTCGATGAGCGTGCGGACCTCGTACTTCTGGTTCGGATCGAGCCCGTCGGTGGGCTCATCGAGGATCAGCACCGGAGGGTCGTGCATGATGGCCTGCGCCAGTCCGACTCGGCGCCGAAATCCCTTCGAGAGCGTCTCGATCTGCCGTTCGAGCACGCTCGCGAGTTGCAGCCGCTCGATGACGTAGTCCAGGCGGGCACGCTTGCGTGCGCCCTCCAGGCGGCGCAGCTCGGCGATGAACGCCAGAAATGCGCTGACGCGCATCTCGCCGTAGCACGGAGCGCCCTCGGGCAGGTAGCCGACCGACTGGCGGGCGGCGAGCGGCGCGTCTTCGACGTCATGACCGCAGATGCGCGCGCGCCCCGAGGTCGGGGTGACGAAGCCGGCCAGCATGCGCATGGTGGTCGTCTTGCCGGCGCCGTTGGGACCGAGAAAGCCAAGCACTTCGCCCGGCCGGACTTCGAAACTGACGTCCTCGACGGCCGTCACGGCGGGGTAGCGCTTGCACAGGTGCTCAGTCTTGATCATGACGCCTCCTGACTCAAGCTGCCATAGAGTTCACGGCAGCCCCAAAAGTTCCCGCTATCCCGGTCGCCGGCGCGCGCGCGCGGAGCGCGAGCGCCAGTAGAGCATCAGGATGGCCCCGCCGAGCATGCCGCCGAGGTGCGCGAAATGTCCGATGTCAGGCTCGGTGCCGGTGACGCCGAAGAACAGTTCGAGCAGCCCATAGAGCAGTACGAACAGCCAGGCCGGCATCGGAATCGGCGGCAGGAGCAGCAGCAGCCGCGCGCGCGGGAACAGCATGGCGAAGGCGAGCAGCACGCCGAACACCCCGCCGGAGGCGCCGATCGTCGCCTGGCTGCTGCCGGTGGCATGCTGCACGGCGATCTGCGTCAGCGCCGCGGCGATCACGCACACGAAATAATAGAACAGGAAGCGCTGCTTGCCCCAGTACTGCTCGAGCGCCGGGCCGAACACGAACAGCCCGAACATGTTGCCGAAGATGTGCCACCAGCTGCCGTGCAGGAACGCGTAAGTCACCAGCTGCCAGAGGTGGAAGTGGGGTCCGAGCGGCCAGAGCGCAAAGCGCAGCACCAGCGCCGATGGCAGCACCTGCTCGAGCAGGAAAATCGCCACGTTGGCGATGATCAGGCCGAGGACGGCCGGTGTGAGGGAGCGGAACATCCGCCCAGTGTACGCGCCGGCACCGGTGCCGGGAACGCGCCTTAGGGCGCGAGTTGGCTGCCGAGACGCTCGGCGGCCGCGCGCAGCGCCGGCAGCACGCTCTCGATGAGCTCGCTGCTCGAGAGGCGCGAGGCCTGGGCGCTGACGTTCATGGCCGCGACGGTGGCGCCGACCACGTTGCGCACCGGTACGGCGAGTGAGCGCAGGCCGATCTCGAGTTCCTGATCGTTCAGCGCGAAGTCCGCGGCGCGGACCTCGGCGAGCATCTCGAGCAGCCGCTCGCGCGAGGTGACGGTGAAGCGCGTGTGCGCCGTCAGGTGCGTGTCGGCGAGCAGCGCGTCGGCCTGCGCCGGCGGCAGACTCGCCAGCAGCACCCGGCCGAGCGCCGTGCAGTACGCCTGCAGGCGGCTGCCGACGCCGAGCGTCACCGACATGATGCGCGGGGTGGAGGCGCGCGCCACGTAGACCACGGCCCCCTCATCGAGCACCGCGACGGTGGTGGCCTCGCCGATCCGCTCGCTGAGCTCCTGCAGGATCGGCTGCGCAGCGGTGCTGAGCGGTGTGGTGGACAGATACGCATAGCCGAGGCTGAGGATGCGCGGCTGCAGATAGAACGAGCGGCCGTCGCTGGCCGCATAGCCGAGTTCGCGCAACGTGTACAGACAGCGGCGCACCACCGCGCGGGTCAATCCCGTGGCGCGGCTGACCTCGGCAATGGTGAGGCGGCGATCGACCCCGGCGAAGGCGCGGATGACGTGCAGGCCACGCGCCAGCGACGTCATGAAGTCAGGATCGCCGGCGCGGTAGAGCGTCTCCTCGGCACTCACGGGGCGGTGCGAGGCGGCGGCGGGGCGGAGTGTGGGCTTTGGGCGCGGCACGGCAAGCAGCGGTGGCAGGTGCGGTAATCGTACCGCGGAGTGGGCGCGGCGGGGAGCCCCGCGCGGGGCGGATCAGGGGCCGCCGAGGCTCGCCTCGATGCTGCGCCACAGAATGCTCTGCAGCGTCGCGAGCCGCTCTCCGGCGAAGTCCGGCCAGCCGAGTGAGTGCAGCACCACCGGCCGGGCGCGCCCGACCAGCATGATCTGCGCGACGATCGCCACGGCGCGCACGCGCGGCTCGGGCGGCGCGGCCGTCTCGCCGAGCAGCCGGCCGATGATCTCGGTGAGCAGCGTGACCAGGCGTCCCCCGATGCGCTCGTAGATCGCTTCGAACGCCTCGTTCTGTTCGCTCTGCGCGCGGGCGAAGAACAGCGCCCAGCTC
>JAKBBE010000026.1 GCA_021826035.1 Pseudomonadota bacterium
GGACCGATCGACGGGCTGAAGGATGCCCTCGCGCGGCTGCGCAAGTTCGGTGGCCGCTGCGTGCTCGGGTTCCAGTCGGTGGCCCAGGTGTCCAGTACCTACGGGGTGGGAGAGGCCCAGACCATCGCGCAGGTGGCGGAGCTGTACGGACCGGGCGATGCGCAAACCATCATCGAGAACTGCGGGAACTCGCTGATCCTGCGCTGCTCGGCCAGTGAGCGTGGCGGCACGGCGCAGTTCTGCTCCCGCCTGATCGGTGAGCGCGAGGTCATCCGCCGCAGCATCTCGCGCGGGCGGGACGGTGCGGGAGGTTTCGGCAGCGGCGCTCGTGGTGCGCGCCGCTCGCTGCACATCAGCGAGCAGCATGTCACGGAGACGGCCGTTCTGGCCGCTCAGATCGAGCAGCTCGCGGACCTGGAGGGGTTTCTGAAGACCGCCGCCTCGGCGAGCTGGCGGCGCGTCAGGCTGCATCGTCCGGGTTGAGGCGTTGCGTACGGTGCGGGTGAGCGATGGCGATCTTTCACATGCAGATCAACACGGTGTCGCGCTCGAGCGGACGCAACGCACCGGCCTCGGCCGCCTACCGTGCCGGGGAGCGGATCCGCAACGAGCGCACCGGAGCGCTCTACGATCACCGCAACCGCCGCGACGTGCTGCACAAGGAGATCGTGTTGCCGGCGCGGCTCGGGACGCCACCGTCGTGGGCGCAGGACCGTGCCTCGCTGTGGAACGCCGCGGAGCGCATCGAGTCGCAGAAGAATTCGCGGGTGGCACGTGAGTATATGGTCGCGCTGCCGGCGGAACTGTCCGCCGCGGCCCGCGTGAGACTCGCCCGTACGTTCTCGCTCGAGATCGCCGAACGGTACGGCGTCGCAGTCGACTTGGCCGTGCATGCGCCGCGTCCGTTCGGCGATCCGCGCAACTTCCATGCGCATCTGCTGACCTCGACCCGGGAGGTGCACGCCGAGGGTTTCGGACCGAAGGCGGGTCTGGACATGAACGGCACGGTGCGCGCCGAACTCGGGCTGCCCACCGGTCGGCAGGAATTTGCCGCGCTCCGCGAGCGCTGGGCGGAGCTGGTCAACGAGCACCTGCAGGCCGCGCACCTCGAGCTGCGCGTCGATGCCCGCAGCCTCGCCGCGCAGGGGATCGACCGCGAACCGCTGCCCCAGCTGCCGCGCGCGGCGATCACCACCGAGCGGCGCGGCGAGCGCAGCGAGGTCGCTGAGAAGATTCGCGAGCGCTACCGGGCGCGGGTGAGCGCGCGGGCCGAGCGCACCGCCGCCGGTGCGGCCGATCGGGCCGCCGGCGCACCACCCGCTCGAGCGCCCGGCACGAGCGCAACGCCACCGGCCGAGGACGCACAGGCTCGTCAGCGTCAGGCGGTGCAGGAGTGGCTTAAGTACCGCGCCGCGCGGGGTGCGGGCGCAGCGGCGGGCGATTCACCGGCCGAGCGCGTGCGCCGCGAAGCGCTCGCCGCCTGGCGCGAACGGCGGGCGCAGGGCGCCGAACCGCGCGGTGGCACGCACGAGTCCGGTGCGGAGTCCCCGGAGGCGCTCGGGCGCGATCGGGACCTGTCCGGGTGAGCCTGCCCCGGGGTCAGTGAAACACGTGGGCGAAGGCGAGCATCGCACCGCCCTGCACCGGCACCACGGTGACCATGGAGTGGTCCATCGCTCGACCCGCTCTGCGATCGAGCACGAAGTGCGCGGTGGCCATGCCGAGCGCGGCGGCGACGACGGTGTCCGACAGCCAGTGCGCGTTGTGCTTCATGCGCAGGTACGCCGTCCCGATGCCGATGCCGTAACCGATGGTGCGGCGCAGCCAGCGGATCTTCGGATTGCCCGACTCGGCGAGCACCGTGCCGATGGCGAACGCCGCGGTGACGTGCAGCGAGGGGAAGGAGCTGCCGCCGGCGAACCACTTGTTCGTATCGGTGGTCTGGTAGGGCCGTTGCCGGCCGAAGGCAAACTTCATCGCCTCGCCGGTCAGCGAGGCGATGCCGGCCGACTCGAGCATGTTCCAGGCCTCGGATTTGCCGGCGCGGCTGCCGGAGAGAGTCGCGTACCCCCAGGTGAGCGCGAAGGCCGCGAAGCCGGGCAGCGCATCGCTGATCGTGGCACTCGAGGGCGGCTTCGGTCCGAACGGCGGGTTCGAGCCGCCGACGAAGTGTTGGCGCACCTGCGTATCGTAGTGATGGGCGACCGCAAACGCCGCGACCACGCCGCCGAAGTACTCCCAGTTGCGCCGCTTCCAATGCAGCGGATCGGTGTAATACGCCTTCATGTCCCCGAGGGATCGGAAGAACAGGTGCTTCAGCCCCGTGGACTTCTTCGCGTAATGGATCACGCTCGGCGAGGGCAGGGGCGCGGGGCCGGAGGTCGCCGGCGGTGCCGCCGGTGATGGCGCGGCGAGGGCGATCGAGGGGAGCGCACCGAGCAGCAGTGCCGCGGCGAGCCGCCGTACTTGGCGAAGCGGGTATTTGTTCCTCATCGGGGGATTGTAGAGATTTCCGCACCGCCGGGAAGAGGGACCCGACGGGTACGCGCATCGTTCCGGTCGGTGCATCGCCCCGCGCGTCCCTCAGCCGGCGTGTCCGAGGGCGAGTGCCGCGAGTGCGGCGAGCAGTGCCGGTGGCATCACCCACACGCCGAGCTTCAGGAAGCTCATCGCGTCCATGTGCACCTTCTCGCGCCGCAGTGCGATCAGCCACAGGAGCGTCGCGAGTGAGCCGCTCACCGAGAGGTTCGGTCCGAGATCCACACCGATCAGCATGCTCGTACGCAGCGCGGCGAGCCGATGGCTCGCCCCGAGCGTCGCGGCGATCAGCGCCACGGGGAGGTTGTTCATCGCGTTGCCGGCGAGCGCGACGGCACCGCCGGCGATGAACCCGGCGAGTGCGCCGGCGTCTCGCGCGAGGTGCGCGAGCAGCGCCTCGAGTGCCGCGAGCAGACCGGTGCGTCCGAGCGCCGCGACCAGCACGAACAGACCGGCGACCAGCGGCAGCACGCTCCAGGAGATGTCCTTCAGCAGCGGCCAGGGATTGCGCCGCTCGAACACGATCACGAGGGCGAGGATCAGGAGCGCGGCGGCGAAGGTCGGTGCGCCGAGCTCCCGGCCGCTCGCCGAGGCCCACAGCAGCACCACCACGGTGAGGGCGATGCCGGCGGCGGCGAACCGGCCGGCCCGTCGCAGGGGCGGGACCGGGACGGTGGGGGTGAAGGCGCCGCCGAGGGCCCGCCGCTGCGTGGCGCGCAGCACGAGGAATGTCGCGCCGATGGCCGCGATCGAGGGCAGCAGGAATGCCGCGAGCCAGGCGCCCAGCGGCGGCAGGTGGCTCGCGTACACCACGAGGTTCGCCGGGTTGGCGATGGGCAGCACGAAGCTCGCGGCATTGGCGATGAAGGCGCAGATCAAGAGATACGGCAGCGGCTCGGTGCGCGCCTGGCGAGCCGCGGCGTACACCGCCGGGGTGAGCACGACCGCGGTGGCGTCATTGGAGAGCAGGGCGGTCACCACGATGCCGACCAGGTAGATCAAGCCGAACAGTCGCCGCGGTGAGCCGGCGGCCGTGCGCACCGCGTGGGCGGCGACCCAGTCGAACAGACCCTCGCTGCGGGCCAGTTCCGCCAGCAGCATCATGCCGGCGAGAAACAGATACACGTCGGTGCCCCGGCCGACGGCGCGCAGGGCCTGATGCCAGGAGATGAGCGATCCGAGCACCAGCAGAGCCGCACCGCCGGCGGCCCAGAGCGCTTCGGAGAGATCCCATGGACGCAGCAGCATGCCGCAGATCACGGCAGCGCCGATCAGCCAGGTGAGATCGTGGGCGAGGGTGGCGTGGAGCATCGGGATCCGGGGGGCGCGCGTGCCGGCAATGGACCATTGCACTGGTCGCGCCCGCTGCCGTCAAGCCTCGCTCAAGGCGCACGGCGCACGGTGGGGCGCGCTTGCCCGGGTCCGACGGCGGTCCTAGACTCGCCCCATGAAGCATTTCCGGCTGCCGGCGGATGATCTGGAATACAGCGTGCTCGCGGCGCTGTGGGGCCTCGGCACCGCGTCGGTGCGCGAGCTGCACGAGCGGCTCGGCGCGCCGCAGGGGCTGGTCTATACCACCACCGCCAAGGTGGTCGACCGGCTGCGTGAGAAGGGCCTCATTCAGCGCCAGCGCAAGGGGGCGGCGTTCGAATATCGGCCGAAGGTGGCGCGCGAGACGGTCGAGCGGGCCCGCGCGCGCATCGCCCTGGAACGACTGCTCGGCACGACCCCGCGCAGCGCGGCGGCCGCGCTGGTCGAGGCGGTCGAGGAACTCGATCCGCAGCTGCTGGAGGAACTGGAGCGGGCGGTCGCGGCCCACCGGAGAAATCCCGATGGAACGTGAGACGCTGCTGACGATGCTGCTGATGATCTTCGGCGGCTGCGCGCTGCAGGTGCTCGCGCACTGGCCGGCGACGCTGCCGCTCGGGGCGGATACCGAGACGCTCGAGCACGTGGCCTGGTTCAAAGTCTGTCTGCCGGCGCTGCCGATGCTGCCGATCGGGGCGTGGCTGGCCGGCTGGGCGCTCACCCAGCCCGATCCGGTGCGCACGCCCCTCGACCCGTTCGTCGTGGTCGCACTGTGGCTGCCGTTCGGACTGCTCTTCCTGCGCGCGCTGTTGCGGGCCGGCTGGGCGCTGCTGCGCGAGCCGCCCGAGTGCGGTGTGTCGACGGTGGGGTTGATGATGCCGCGGGTGCTGTTCTCCCCCTTTCTCGCCCGCCAGCTCGAGGAGCCGCTGATCCGTGCCGCGCTCGCCCATGAACGCGCGCATGGCCGGCACCGCGATCCGCTGCGCATCTGGGTGGCACAGCTGATCACCGATCTGCAGTGGCCGTGGCCCCAGGCGCGCCGGCGGCTGGAGAACTGGCTCGAGGCGCTGGAGTGGCTGCGCGACGAGGAGGCCCGCCGCTGCGGGACCAACGGGTCCGATCTGGCCGCCGCCGTGCTGGCCTCGGTCCGCTTTCTCGGCACGTTGCCGGCGCGCGAGCGCGCGGCGATGCCCGGTACGCAGCTGGCGCACGCGCGCCTGATCGGCGACGGGCAAAGTCTGCAGCGGCGCGTCGAGCGGCTGCTCGCGCCTCTGCCGCGGGGCGGACGCGCCATGGTGGGTCGGATGCTCGGCATTCCGGGGCGAGCGGCGCTCTGGCTGCCGCTGCTCACCGTCGTACTGGCGCTGGGCGTGCTGCTTGGCGCCGCGGCCATGGGGCCGCTCCTGCGCCTGACCGTCTGAACGGGTGTCGCTGCCCCTGCGGGGCGCAACGCCTTGCCCGGTCGGCGCGAGGCGAAGGTCCTACAGGGGACCATGACGCGCCGGTCCGAAAAGGCTGAGAACGAATTATGGGGACGTCAGAATCGGGGCGCAGGCCGGCGGTCTGACGCTCGACGCGAGGACCCTCGGAAGCGGGCCTGATGGCAAGACGCCACACGAACGCCCCGCTCTGAGCGCCGCGGCTCACATCATCCGCCGGCGGGCGATTGGCAGGCTTTGCGCGCATGGGCGCCGTGCCTTGACTCTGGTGCGGCGAGTTTGTCTTTCACGCCGCGCGCCGCTGTACCTTGCATCATTGATCTGAGACTGTCACCGCCGGACGAAAACTGCACAGGTCTGGCGGACCAAAATTGCACACCTTTCTAGGCGCTCTTGGCGCTGGCCGCCTTTGATTGCCCTGGCGGCAGCGCAAGTCTCGGCAGATTGTTCTAGATCGGCTCTGAACGTTCGATGCAGCGCCATGTGGTCGCGCACCCGAGAGCTGTTGCCGTGGATGTTCACCAAGTGGCAGTGATGCAGCACGCGATCGACCAGAGCAGCCGCCCTGACCGCATCGCCGAGCACCTCGCCCCATTCCTCGGCGTCATACTCTCTGCGAAAAATCTCGAAACCCTGGGCCTTGAGGCCGTGCTCGAATCGAACGTGCCCATGGCGCCAGGGCCGACTGCTGCGGCGCGTGACGCGGGCGCTACCACACGAATTCCTGATGCGTTGGTAGCCAACACCCGTCGTCGGCGTACCGGCCGAAAATCCTCGTTCGGCCGCCGCGCACCGAAGTACGAGGGCATTACGGCCGAGCAGCGGCGAGGGCTTGAGGAACTATCTGCGGAACACCTTTTGAAGCGTCCCGCTTCAATTCCGGAAATGACATCCACGGCACCGATTTGGGCAAGGGTCTGAGCGATCTCGGTGTCGAGCACGGCGGCTGCCGTGACCTCGACACGCATCGGGCGTTAACGCGCCGCAATGCGGAGATCGACTCACCGCACGACTCGGAAAGCAGAGCACTGCTCATGCCATGGTGTTCGCGTCCACGATGATCGGCCGATGTGGCAGCAGTCCTCCTTGCCCACCTCAAGCGCAAAAAAGCAGACACGCCCATCCAAACGCTTGCGAAGCATTCCCGCACATGCTCTCGCCACAGCCCTCGCTACGGGTCAAAGCTCGTTGACCCGGGGCGTACTTTGCTGCCGATTTTTCCAAGCCTTCCAGAACGTCACGAATTCAGCGGCCGGAAGCGGCATGCTGAGCAGGTAACCCTGCGCGAGCTCACATCCGTGCGCTGCCAGATATTCCAATTGTTCCTGAGTCTCCACTCCTTCGGCGAGGATCTCCAAGCCCATGTGCTTTGCCATCGAAATGATCGTCGCGACGATCGCGCGGTCATTCTCGTCCGTAACCAGATCGCGAACGAAGCTCTTATCGATTTTCAGTCTATGAACCTTGAATCTCTTCAAATAACTGAGCGAAGAATAGCCTACTCCAAAATCGTCGATCGCTATGCGGACCCCAAGATCCGTCAGTCTTCTCAGTACTGCCACGACGTTCTCCGGATCCCGCATGGCCGTGCCTTCCGTGATCTCGAGCTCAAGTTTTTGCGGCGGCAACCCAGAGGCGTCGAGAATCTGCACCAGATTTTCACAAAATCCCTCACTGCGGAATTGCTGCGGCGAGGCATTCACGCAGATCACAAGTGAGTCCATGCCGGCGTCCAACCACTCCTTGGTCTGCCGCACCGCCGTACGCAGGACCCAATCATCAATCGCAATGATCAAACCGGAATCTTCTGCGATCGGAATGAACTCGGATGGCGACACGGTCCCTAAGGCGGGGTCCGTCCAGCGTAGCAGTGCCTCCGCCCCAACGACGCGATTTGATGCGAACTGCGGCTGGTAATGAAGCTCAAGAGCTCCGTCATATATTGCCCGTCGCAATTTGCCTACTATCTGTATGGTTCGCTTCGTCGACGTGTGCAACGCTTCGGTATAAAGACGCCAGCAGCCACGTCCATCGAGTTTCGCTCTGTACATCGCCAATTCCGCGTTCCGGGACAGCGTGCTGAAGTCCGCCCCGTCATCCGGATAAATTGCGATGCCGACCGACGCCGACATCGTGATGCGGTCGCTCTCATTTCCGTACGGCACCGCCAGCTTCGCCAGCAGCTTTTGTGCCGCACTCGGCGCCTGCTGAATGTTGACGTCGGGCAGCATGATTGCAAATTCGTCGCCACCGAGTCGGCACGCGACGCCATCATCCTCGATCGTTTCCTGCAGTCGCAGTCCAATCTCCCCAATCAACTTGTCGCCGAGCGTGTGATCGTCCGCCTCATTGAAGAACTTGAATTGATCAAGATCGAAGATCATCAGGGCGATGTTTCTATCGCCATTCGGAGACCGTTGGATCTCTGCCTCGAAACGCCGGCCTAGGAGTGTGCGATTGGGCAGGCCGCTCAGCGCGTCGAAGTTTGTCAGGTAGTCAATTTGCATTTCAGATTTACGCTGCTCGGTGATGTCATGACCGACGCCAACGAAACTTGAAACCGTGCCATCCTTTGATCGCAGAGGCGACACATGCGCCAGACAAATGAATTCCGTGCCGTCCTTTTTGACGTTGACGAGTTCTCCTTGCCAGCTCTTGCCCTGGGCAAGTCGAGATCTCAGTTCCGCGTAGGTGGACGGCGGCGTTTGCGGCGACATCAACAGCTTGGTGCCGTGACCGATGACTTCGGCACCCGAATAGCCCGTGATTCTCTGGAATGCAGGGTTCACGTACGTGATCAGTGCGTCGGAATCCGAAATTACGACGATGTTGTGACTCTGCTCGACCACGCGCGAAAGCTTCTGCAAATCGGCTTGTTCGGTGAGCCGCTCCCGCCGGTCTTTATGTTTGGTGAGCCCGAAGCTGATGTCCATGGCCATTTCGGCGAGCAAATGTTGTGCTTCCGAGTCGAATGCATGAAGTGTGTCGCAGTAAAGGAAAAACACGCCGATCACGCAATCGTCGCAAGTCAACGGTAAGGCTGCCATTGATTTCCACCCGACCCGGGATCCGCGGTCGCGCCAGGGTGCGAGGATCTTCTCGGAAAGAAAATCCTGACACCAGACGGGTCGCTGTTCCCGGTACGCCGTGCCGCCTGGGCCAAGGCCGACCGGATTGCGCGCGTCTACGGATACCTTGATGTCGTCGATGTACTCGGAGCCGTACCCATGGAACGCGACGGGCTTGAGGAGGTTGGTTGCATTATCGCGAAGCCCAATCCAGGCGAATCGCATTCCGCCCTGCGTTACGGATGTCTCGCAGACAGTGGCGAACAGTTGCTGGTCGGTTTCGCTTTGAACGACTGCCTGATTGCATTGACTCAATGCGGCATATAATCGACTCGTCCTCTCCAGTTGCTGCTGCAGAATTTTGTGCTCGGTGACGTCACGCACCGACCCCACCAAGCGCGTGCAGATGCCGCGGTCGTCCAATATCGGGGTAATGCGCACCTCGCCCGTCTTGAGCCCGGCGGGGTAAGGAGTGGTTTCCTCCCATTGAACAGTGCGAAGTTCACGTATGGCCTGTTCGTAGTGCCGCTTAACCAGTGACAGTGATGGTTCGGGAATTACGCGCTCAATCGGCAGTCCGATGACCTGGTGCGCCGACAAGCAGGTTGCTTCAAAGAAACGCCGGTTCGCGCTTTCGAATATGAACTCATGATTCTCCGATACCGTAACGGAGAAAAGCACGTCGCTGACGTTGTCGTAGATGGTGCTCAGCAGGTGTTTCTGGGCGTCATGAAGCCTATGGCGTCGGTCGTTGTAAGCCGCCAGCGCAGCAATACGCGCGCACTTTTCCAAGAATTTTCGCTGCGGCTCGCTGGGCAAGCCCGCCTGAGTGCTGTACAAGGCGAGAACGCCCAGGCGTAACGTGTCGGTCGTCAACGGCATTGCCCATTCCGAACGTATACCATGCGCATGGGCCACTGACGTAACGCCGGTGGTGGTTTGTGGGGCAACCGGGTCGCCGATGAAAATGCCTTCGTTGCGAATCACCGCGGTGAGCGACGCGTCGCCGGTACGCGCGAGTGGTCGGCATTTCAGTTGCTCAACGAGGGCGGCGGGCAGTCTTAGTGGTGTCGCGAGTCGCAGCTGCGCATCGCCTTCGTGCAGGAGAAATACCGCGGCATGGAAGCTGGTCAGCTTGGCTTCGACAAATCGAATCAAACACGCCAGGATCTCGGGCAGATCGGCATTGGTACCGATCATGTTCCACAGTTTAAGCTCGTCTGCGTGATCGGCCGTTAGCATCAATTAGCCGATCAGTATTGCAGCCCGGAACGTTTGGTTGGCCGCCATAGTGTCACTCATTGCAGGTTTCGGTGACAGCGTTGATCTCATGCTAAGATAGCATGGGGTTCCTGCGTAGATGCTCGCACCAAGGGGGGGCACTGTCAATCGGTGTACTGAACCACACAATCCAAAATCCGCGAAAGAGCCGGAGCTATTACTGGCTGGGAGACGCCAACGGTGTCACGCTCGCCGGTGCGAACTCGGCGTGACGCGGATCTGAGCAATCCTGGGCCGCGAGAAGCGGCGCAAGGCGGCAGAACTGCTGGACCAGAGGACTCCCGCCCCGGTCGAGCGACGGACAGTTCGTTTGAGGCATCGTCCCGGGCGCGCCCTTCAAGGCATCACGCCGAGCGTTGGGCGCCAGTGCTGTAGGGTCTTGATTGACCCAACAAAATCGCAGGCGACGTACGCGGCATAATTGATGTGGTGAGGCTTGGCGTAGGCACGCACGCGGTCCGGCGCCCTCTGGATGCGGCGAGAGTGTCTGGACATCATCCATTTCAAGTCCGTCACGTCCTTTGACGGTGCGCCGCGCTGGATCTCACGCCGCAGGCCGTCCTTGAAGTACTCGGATCGATTCAACTCCGGGAAGTACGGTGGCAGAGGGAACACCTCGATTCGATGGACGTGCGGTTCAAGCCACTTGCACGCGACCTTGATCTTGCGAGCGTTCAGAGCATCAACATCTGCCGACGCAGCTCCATCTGATCTTCCGTACGTGCACGTCGACGGTCAGGGTTGATTTTGCCGTGCCGGATCGATGGGTCACGCCGCCAAATGATTCGGGAGCTCCACGCCGGGTTATTACGACGTCGCACGAATCGCTGGGAGTACGGCGGAAGCTCTGAAGGAGGTCCGAGGAAAGTTGGTCGCGTGGGCGGATGAGGCATGGGCAGAATTTGTGGGACACGATTCGGACTTCGACGCGACGCCAGTTCAGGTGCTGCGGGAGATTCTCGATTCAAGCGGAAAGTCGCGATGAACCGCATGCTCTTTGCGAAGGCGCACTGCTGTCGTTGGTCTACGAATCCACTTCGCGATCCTGCGCCCCGGCATGTTCTGTTTTCGAAGCAGTGGCCAACCGTTTTTTGTGCTCTAGGGCGGTGCCTCAAAAGTCAATTCGCCTCACCCCAAGACCACGATGGCGATCGCGAATCAATTGCTGACGTGAACTGAGGTTCTCGAGCAGCGCTCGGGACCCTGTCGCGGCCCGTGGGAAATAGCAATTCGTCAGGCGCCAGGCGCTCAGGTCACTTTGGGGTGATCCGTGGCGCGAGCATCGTGTAGGCGATTGAGGAGTGTGCTTTTGGGGCACGTGCGCACGAACCGTCGTTCTAAAGAGGATCGCCGCCTGCGGCCGCAGCGGCCCGTGCCGCTTCGTCTGCGCCACCGAAGAATCGCTGGTAGAGCACGATGTACAGCCCCTGCAGCGCCGCAGCGAGCATGAACGGCGCGGTGAACTCGCCGCGATGGATCAGCCAGCCGCCGATGACCGGGCCGATGGCGCGCGGGATCTGCATCGAGAGGTTCTGCACGCTCGCCGCCGTGCCGCGCCGTTCGGCGCGGGTCAGCCCCGCGGCCACCGCCTGGCGTACCCCCGCCGTGCCGCGATTGAACAGACCGCGGGCCGCATACAGCGCCGCGGCCAGACCGAAGTCGGGTGAGAAGGGAACGCAGAGCATCAGTGCGAGTCCGACCACGCGCATCGCCGTCACGGCGCGGACCGTCCCGATGCGCTGGCTTAGGTGGTGGGCGAGCACCGCCCCGAGCGTCGCCAGCGCGAAGCTCGCCGCGAGCGCCGGTCCAATGGCCGCGGGGCCTTCCCCATAGCGGCGCAGGAACCAGTACGCGATCAGCGGGGCGATGATGCCGATCGCCAGTCCGTTGACGGCGTTGGTGACGGCGAGCTTGCGGATGCGGCGGTTCTCATCGCGTTTGATCTGCGCCTCGAGGGGGTCTGTTGGGGCCGCCGCCAGTGCGACCGGCGGCGCCTCGCGCGTCCAGCTGATCAGCGCCAGTGAGGCCAGTGAGCCGAGCAGCGGCAGACTGAAGAGGATGCGAAAGCTGGTCAGATCCGGGTAGCCGAAGCCCAGCAGCGGCGGCACGCTGACCAGCAACGCGCCCACTCCCATCCCGACGAATCCGAGGGTCGCATTGAAGGACAGGGCGCGGCGGCGCGCCTCGCCGTCGACCTCGCGAGCGAGCCAGGCCTGTTCGACGGGCGAGAAGGGACCGGCTGCGCCGTTGGCGCCGCGGCCGAAGCCGGCGAGGGTGGCGGCTGCGATCAGGACCGCCTCGTTGGGTGAGACGATCGCCGCCAGCGCCGCAGCGGCCGCGGCGAACTCGTAGATGATGAGCAGCCGCCGGCGGCTCACGCGGTCGCTCAGCGGGCCGACGAACAGCGTCAGCAGGGCCCCGAAGGCGAGGCCGGCCATGAGGACCAGGCCGATCGCCGCGCCGGTGAAGCCGAGCGCATGCAGATACAGGCTGAAGCTCGCCACGGTCGCCCCCTGGCCGATGCTGCGCACCGCGCGCGCCGAGAGCAGGCAGCGAACGTTGTGGGGAAGGCGCTGGGGCACCGCGGAGCATCCAAGCCGGGGCCGCTCAGTATCGGGTCAGGGCGCGCGCCGGCGCAACCCTGGCGCCCCGCCGCCGGACGAATCAGGCCAGCAGTTCGGCGCGGTTCTGGCGCAGCCGCTGCAGCCAGGGCTCGAATTCCGTCGGCGACATCGCCTTGGCGAGCAGCCAGCCCTGCGCGAGCGTGCAGCCGAACTGCCGGACCAGCTGCCAGTCCTGCAGGGACTCGACGCCCTCGGCGACCGTCTCCAGTCCCAGCTCGCTCGCCATGTCGAGCGCCGAGCGCAGGATGACCTGCAGACTTTCCCGGTCGGCCGCTCCGTGCACGAAGCTGCGGTCGATCTTCAGCTCGGTGAACGGGATGCGGGCCAGCTGCTGCATGGACGAGAAGCCGGTGCCGTAATCATCCAGCGACAGCCGGAAGCCGCGCAGCCGCAGCCGCGTCAGTACCCCGAGGGCAACGGCCAATTCCCCGAGCAGCGTGCTTTCGGTCACCTCGAGCACCACCTGCTCGGCGCGCAGCCCATGCTTGCGCTGCAGGTCGGAGATTTCCTGGACGAGTTCGCCACGGTCGAGCAGCAGGGGGGAGATGTTCACCGCAATCGACAGGTCCAGTCCCTGATGCGCCCAGTGCGAGGTCTGCGCCATGGCAAGGTCCATCACGCGCAATGTCAGGGCGTGGATCAGCCCATGCTGCTCGGCCACCGGGATGAAGGCGTCGGGGGGAATCCACCCGCGCGTCGGATGGTGCCAGCGGGCGAGGGCTTCCAGGCCGCGCACCTTGCAGCTCCCGATCTCCACCTGCGGGTGGTAGAAGGCGGTGATGTCGCCGCGCTCGAGTGCGCCGCGCAGTTCCTGGGGATCCACCGGGGCGGTGGTGCGCGCTTCGCGCGCGTGCGTGTCGCCCGGCTGGCGCTGCAGGAGTGTGCCGAGGGCCTCCTGCGTCAGCGGCTTCGGCAGGCTGCCGAGGATGCGCAGTCCGAGCGCGGTGCCCATGTCCTCGACGGAGTGACGCAGCGAGCTCTCGCGCGAGGAGGCGACGATGACCGGGGAGCGCAGCCGCCGTGCCGAGAGCTCCGAGAGCAGCTCCGGCCCGTCCATGTTCGGCATCTCCAGATCGACGATGAGCAGATCCGGGGGGGCCGGCAGTGCATCGAGCAGGGCGAGCGCGGCCACGCCGTCCTCAGCCTGGTGGATCTGGCGGATGCGCATCTCGCGGCACAGCGCCGCGCCAATGCTCCGTTGGACGCCGCTGTCGTCGACGATCAGCACTGAATCGATGGCGTGCAGCGCGGCGGTTGCAGACATAGTCGCAATAAACCCCTAAGCCGCCCATCCGGCAGGGGGGCGACATTCGTCTCATGACCTGTATCGACTGGTGCGCTCCGAGACTTGAGTCGCATTGCGCCGCGCGAGTGTGACGTCTGTCTCAGTGCGGTGGTGGAAACCACCAAAGGGGCCCGGGGGCATACCGGTCGTTGCGTCCCGCAGCCTTCGTGGATAGACTTGCGCTCCCTCGAGGGATGGGCGGTTAGCTCAGCGGTAGAGCACTGCTTTCACACGGCAGGGGCCACTGGTTCGATCCCAGTACCGCCCACCAATAAAATCAAGTACTTAGCGATTCGCGTCCCCCAAAGTACGGAATACCTGCCTGCGGAATGCCGTTGCCGGCGGTGGACTCCAAGTGTCGCGGCGGTCATCGGCCGCCGTTCCCATCCGTCGATCGGTTTTCATGGCTCTGCCGGTCGGAAATCGGCATTCAGCATCGCGTCGGATGTCCTCAGTCCGGCGATCAGCGGTGGGGGCACGGGCATTCATGGAATCGAACGGCGTGCGACCTGTTCCGCGATGCGCTGGATCAGCAGGAGTGACGAAGCTCGCGGCCGAGATGGTCAAGGCGGGGGGCGCGAGGCGTTTCAGTTCCGCGACGTACGGCGGGCCGTCGAATCCCTGCTTGCCGGTCTTCGTGTTTCGCGGGATGTGCGCGCGCAGCTTCAATCCCATGGGCTCGGAGGTCATCAGCAACGCCATTGTGATTGTCACGACTACATGCCCGAGAAGACGCACGCGCTCCGGAAATGGGCGCGCCATTCTCGCCGCGGAGGATTGAAGTTGTGTGGGGTTGATTCAGGCCCGGGTGCAGGGAGGCGCTTGGGCCTCTTGTAGTGTCGGCGACGGCTCCGCTATATGGCTGTCAGCAGGCGGGCTGGATGGGCATCCCGCAGCACGTCGTGCCTGGCTTACGCTTGGAAATTTCTATGATTGGGGCCCGGCCGGCGAAGTCCCGCCGGTTGGCATGATGAGGTCGTACCGGGGCAGCGTGCGCACGTATCTGCCGGGAACGACCTCGCTTGGGTTCACGGCTTCGCAGCGCGGTCGATATTCCGCCGGTCTCTGCTTGGCCTGGTACTCGCAGATTGACTGGTTCAAGAAAAACGGCGACGCAATCGATCGTTGGCAGACCGCGTGTCCGTGTGCGCAAACCAGGATAGTAATGACCCAGGCCGGCATGGCGCGAGTATACGCCTCTGGGCATCACCTGCTGTAGCGGCAGAGGACAGCGAGTCCATGGGGAACTCCAGGAGACGGGCTCTTGGGTAGAGCCCGTCGAGCGTCAGCACGAATGCGATAGATGCCGGCGGACCAATCGCAGTGCTGCAGTCAAATGTGAGTCTTTGCCGCGGCAGACGCGGATGCACGGCGGCACCGCAACATCTGGCCGTACCCCGACGCCGTCGATTTCTCCGATGCCGGGCGGTACGGAGTGCCCAACTTCAACCTCCACCCGATCTCTGTTGCCGAACAGTCGCACCGGTGAGGCGCCGAGGAATGCTCCCGCTGTGCGAGATCCGACTACCGTGGAGAGGTGCTCGCGCTTGATGAGGGCCGCGACGAGTTCCGTGCCGCTGCGGGTGCCGTGATTAATCAGTACCCCCTTGTAGACATGACTGAAGTACGGATCGTGCTGGAGCTTCGCCCGGTAAGGGGGCCTGCGCCACCGTAGTCGCCGCGCAGATCGAGGATTAGCGCGGAACATGCTGCTGTTCGAACTTGGTCAGCGCGTCGTTTAGCGCCGCCACGAATGGCGGGCTTGTTCCAGCCCAGAGATGCGTATACCCCACGGCGTGGCCTTGCACCCGTTCGACACGCTCCGACTCTTGCGTCGCGTCGAGAAAGAACTGTTGCATGCTCTGATATTCTGGCCTCACCCGGAACTTGCGGCGCGTCTTGCCGTCTTCGGACACGACGAGCGTTGCCATCTCACCGGCTCGAAGGCCGAGCGGCCGATACCGCTTGCCGTTGATGCTCATGAGCTCATTGCCGGGCAGGATTCCAGCTCTCTGAGCGGGGGAGCCTTGTAGAACGTAGCGCGCAAGCCACTTTCCGTCGACGCGCACGGGCCATATCCCGGAGTACGCCACGAGTTAATCGTCGATTGAGCGCGAGAATTAACCTCACCGGCCAGCCGCTGCTCGATATCGGCTCCTATGCGCGTTGGGGAGACGGCGAGACCGTCTGACGCCGGCGGAGATCGAGCGGATCGCCCGGACGGTCCGGCGACGCCCGAGGTGATCATCAAAGTGCTCAGCCAGGGTGGCCAGGACCTCAAGGCGGTCCGCCGTCACCTCGATCACCTGCGCGACCGGGAGGATGGGAAGTTCACCATCGAAGAGCTTTGGCTCTGTTTTAAAGATGGCGACGCGGAAGCTCGCGCTGCTGGACGCAGCTGCGACCGTGGACCTCCTGCGCTCACCGCCCGGCAAGCACCTCGAAGCACTGGAGCGTGACCGTCTCGGACAGCACAGCATTCGCATTGATGACCAGTGGCGCGTATGTCTTCGTTGGACCCCGGCAGGCGCCGAAGACGTCGAGATCGTCGACGGTCACTCAAGCCGCCGATGGGGGGCTGAAGAGGCGGACATGGCATTCAAGAACGGCGGAGCGAGCAGGGATGCTCGCGACCCTGTCGGTTCAAGTCACTTGCGCAGCGTCCATTCATAACGTCAGTGATGACGTTGTGTTTGGATGCGGAGCAGGACGTCCGACGGATGTTAGAAGTGGTGTCCAGATTGTTGATTTCTTGCGTTCAGACGTGATAAATGCGCTCATGGCCGAGCCAACCACCCGTGAGCGCGCCTACCGCCTGCGCTGCTACCCCAGCGCGCGCCAGCGGCGCGCGCTGGGCCGGCTCTTTGGCGCCTCCCGCTTCGTGTGGAACTGGGCGCTGGCACGGCGCACGAGTGCGTATCAAGTCGATCAGACGCGCCTGAACGGGGTGTCGCTGTCCCGGGAGTTCACCGGCCTGCGCCAGGCCGCGGAGACGCACTGGCTCGCCGAGCAACCTCGGGAGCCGTTCAATCAGGTGCTGCGCGATCAGGAGCGGGCGTTTCAGAACTTCTTTGCCCGCCGGGCGCGCTACCCGCGGTTTCGGCGCCGGGGAGGACACGAGAGCGTGCGCTTCACGCTCGATCAGCGCCGCGCGCAGGTCGAGCGCGTAGCCACCCCCCGGTGGGCCTTGGTAGACCTGCCGGGCCTGGGAAGCGTAAAGCTGCGCCGCAGCGAGGCGTTACAGGGCCGCCTGCGCTCCGTGACGCTGTCCCGGGATGGAGCCGGCCGGTACTTCGCCTCGATCTGTGCCGACCGGGTGCCTCAGGCGGTAGGGCCTGAGCCCGAGCGCGAAGTGATTGGGATTGACCTGGGTCTGCGTGATCTGGCGGTCGTGAGTGATGGCGAAAGGGTCCGGACGCTGCGTGCCCCAAAGGCATTGAAGCTCAAGCTCACCCGGCTACGTCGCTATCAGCGGCGCCAGAGCCGCCAACTCGCCGCGCAGATGCGCGCCCAGGGCCTCGATCCCGATAAGCCCTGCCCGAAGGGGGTGCGGCTGGGGATGTCCCGAAGGCGAGGCCGGATGTGTGCGCGCATCGCGCGGCTGCACGGGCGGATCGGGGACCTGAGGCGTGATGCGCTGCACCGGGTGAGTACGGCTCTGGTGGCTGAGGCTCGGATCCTGGTGCTGGAGGACTTGAATGTGCAGGCCTTTCGCGCGGCGGACGCCACCGAGGCTTTCGCTGGGCGATGGGCGATGGGGCCCTCGGGGAGCTGCGCCGGCAGATCCGCTACAAGGCGCAGTGGGCCGGGCGGCAGGTGATTGAGATCGATCGATTTTATCCGAGCAGCCAACGCTGCTTCGAGTGCGGGACGGTGAACGCCACACTGGGTTGCGCGAAACGTTGGGAGTGTCCCGCCTGCGGGGTCTCCCAAGACCGCGATGAGAACGCGGCGAAGAATATCCGGGCCGAGGGGATGCGGCAGCTCGCCGCGACCTGCTTGGTCCCGACCGGCCAGGGGCCGGGAAGTCACGCACGGGGAGTGGCCTGCGCGGCGGAGCGCGCTCGGCGGGTGACCGCCGGACGCGCTCAGCGTCGCCCCACGCAGAACCGTGAACTCGCTCAACGGCCCGTGAGGGCCAAGACCGCTCGAGTGCTGTCAGGAACAGCGCGATGAGCGGTCAGGGCGGGACTCTAAATGCGGCCCGTGCACGCCGGCGAGGTTTTGCGCGAGGAGCACCTCAGGCCGCTGGAGATGAGCGTCAACGCGCTCGCCAAGTGGCTTGGCATTTCCACCTCGCACCTGAACGACGTCGTGCTCGAGCGCCGTGGCGTGACCCCAGACACCACCTGCGCCTTTCGCGCTGCTTTGGCGGCGATGCCCGCTCATGGCTCAACCTTCAGGCCGCACACGATCTCCGCCTGCTCGAGATCAAGAAGGCCAAGGAGATCGAGCACACGGTTGAGCCACCCCGAGAGTCGGCATAGGCGACTCGCCCATACCGAAACGGGGCGCCAGTGGCGCAACCGTATGCTCGGCGCAGCAACCAACCGGATTCTGCGAACACCGTTGGATGGCGAAAATGGCCGCAACACCCGAATTGTCTCCACAAACCGGATCGCTCAGGCGCTGGAGTCCGGGGAAACGCTTACCTGGTGCGCCACTCCTCGCAAAGGGCTAATGTTGCGCATCTCGCGATGTGGTCGACGACAATTATCTTGACCAGTCGAAAGTTCTAATCGTCGCTATCCAGTGCGCGCTTCGAGCGACGGCTGCATCAGGGTAGAACGTTTCGCGAACACCGGTGCGCACGACCATCCCATCTGATGAATCCCGACCAGTTTCCGAGCACGTTCACGAGCGTCAGCGACATTCGAGCCGTCTCACCGCTACACGGGATTGCCGGCGAGTCCCTTCACGGGCGACCCTGGGGACGCCCGCAACGGTCGTTGTTCGCGGTCGGTACCGCGATGAAAACGATGCTGTGGGCCGGTAGTACCAGTTTTCCGGAGCGGTGTCGTACCGGCGTGATCTTGGGCAGGTTCGGGCCCGGCGCGAGCGCCAATGCATGGCCGTTGAGCAGGATGGTGCGCGTCTCCAGCGCGCGTCCTGGGGCGCTCAGCACGTAGAGCCAGGACGGGTCTGCGATCATTAAGTTGCGAGCGCTGGCATCCAGATTCAGCGCGAGCATAGCGACTCCGCCGGCGTGGCCACGAAGACACTGAGCATAAAGATGGAGACCTGGCTCACGGACCGCGGGGTTTAGAACCACAGGCCCCATCAGCCGGTGCCAAATCAACGCTGCCCAGTAAGTCGGCCGAGGGGTGAAGGTACGCTCGTCGAGTAATCCATAGTCGCTCCCGACCAGGGTATTGTGAAACAGCACGCTGAGGCCGCGCTGCGCAAGACTGGCCAGCTGATCGAGATAGCGGAAACTGTCGAGGAATGTGGCGGCCCATGGGTTGCCCCCGCAGGCGGCGTCGCCCGTTTCGGTGAGCCAGATCGGGGCGCGGGGTGCGAACCGATTCCGCAAGGCGAGCTGGTGGGCAAAAACCCGATCGGTCCGGGACAGCCACGCCTCAGAAAGAGCGTTGGCGGGGGAGGTGCCGAGCGGTGAACCGGGCGGCGCGCAGCGCTGGGAGATCGCACCGTAAAAATGATACGAAAAAATATCGTAATGGGCCCGCGGTCTGGCGGAGAGGAGCGCTTCTTCGCCGAGCGAATGCATCGGAAGCTTCGTCGTCGGGGAGTCCACCACCACCGTTCCCGGCCCTACGATTTTCATCGCCGGATCGTAGGTCGCCACGAAGTGATGGAAGGCGGCTTCATCGTGTGCAAAGTCCGCCGGGTCATAACCGGTCGGCGCCCCTCCCATGGAAGCGAAATTCGGTTCATTGAAGAGTTCGGCTGCATCAACAGACCCGCCAATGCGCCGAGTGAAATTCAACAATTTACGCGCTTGCACTGGGGTCCATAGTCCGACGCCGTTGCGAACGCCGGGGCTGATGGCAAAGGAGGTGAGAATTTTTGCGTTGACCGCTTTGGCAAAATTAACGACCCCACGCCATTCTTTGCGCGTCAGGACGCCGTGGAATCCCGGCGGGGCCTTATGCAAGGCCGGTGCGTCATTGTCCTGGAAATAGACTTTGTTGGCCCACGTGCCGCTTACGCGTAGAAAAATAGGCCCGAGGGCGGCGGCGAGCATGCGTAGACGAGAACTACCCAGATTGATCGGTGGGCTGCGCTCAAACAAATCTGCGCTCGGTTTCCCCAGAGTCTTGGTCATCGGGGCATTGGAGTGGCGATTCGCATAGGGCTTCCAGAACTTCGCGCCGATGACTTCCGCCATCTCGATATTGAAGGACTGGTAGCGCGGATCGACTCGAGCGACCGAAGTAAACGACCCTGGATCCAGTCGGGCAACGGTTGCCAGCGCCGTATTTCCAGGAAGCGCTGCGATCGCGAGAGTCACCCCGACGAGCGAACAGATTCCCGCCCTAGATGCCCTAATGTTCATGTGGCCTTCCTCGCAAGTGGTCAAAGGAGTTACGGTCTAGTGGTCTGACCAATACTCCGGCAGCGCCACGACCGTGTCAAGTCTATATACCTCCTCGATGGGACCCAGGCGGGGCTACAATCGCTGCGATCATGATGGACTACCCCAAACGCTATCAGTACGTCGCCGCGGAAATCATCAAGGCAATCCGGGCGGGAACCTACTCCTCTGGCCAGCGATTGCCCTCGGAACGAGAGCTCGCCGAGCAGTACGGCGTCAGTCGCCCGACGGTCCGGGAAGCGATGATTGCGCTCGACATCCAGGGTCTGGTGGAAGCGCGCCACGGCTCTGGGATTTACGTCCGAGCGTCCCTGCCCGGGGAAATTGCGCAGCCCGAGCTCGATGTCGGCGCGTTTGAGCTGACAGAGGCCCGCCGCCTCTTCGAGGGCGAAACTGCAGCGCTGGCAGCCGCTCTGGTCACCGACGAGGAATTGCAGGAGATGGAAAGAATCATCCTGGCAATCAAGGACGAGAATCTACGGCAGGTTTCCGGGGAGTTGGCCGACCGCACTTTCCACGTTGCCATTGCCAAGGCCACGCGCAACAGCGCCATCGTGCGCATCGTTGAGCAGCTCTGGGACATGAGATACCAATCGCCGCTCTGCCGAGGAATGCTCGAGAGGGCCCGCGTAGAGGGCGTACAGCCAAGGATCGATGAGCACGAACGGATATTGCGGGCTCTGCAGAGCCGCAATTCAAATGCTGCGCGCAAGGCCATGCGCGAGCACCTGGAGAGCGTCATCGCGGGTCTGCTGAAGGCCACTGAAACCGACGCGCTGGAGCGTGCGCGTTCCGAGGTTGAGACGGCCCGTAAGTCGGTGAGCCGCCGCATTTCAGTCTGATTCTTCGCCTTGAGCACGGGCTAGTACCCTGTGCTACGCACTATGTGGTAAGGCCACTTGGTATTAGTTGACAGGCCACTTTATCTGTGGAATCCTGCGCGTCGGGCCAAATTGGCCTTACCAGGAATCGGTTCGACCTGTGTCCCTCATCGCCAATCGGGCTCATCAATGAAAATTGTCGACGCGCGCGTCATCGTCACCTCCCCGGGTCGCAACTTCGTCACGCTCAAGATCATCACCGACCAGGGGGTGTACGGCATCGGCGATGCCACGCTCAATGGTCGCGAGCTGGCGGTGGTTTCCTATCTCAGGGATCACGTGCTGCCGGCTCTGATCGGGAAAGATCCGCGTCGCATTGAGGATATTTGGCAGTACTTCTACCGTGGAGCGTATTGGCGTCGGGGGCCGGTCACCATGAGGGCCATTGCTGCCGTTGATGTCGCCCTCTGGGACATCAAGGCGAAGATGGCCAACATGCCCCTCTATGAACTCCTCGGGGGGCGTAGTCGCGACGGCGTCCTCGTCTACGGGCACGCAAACGCGCACGACATTCCCGGAATCATCGATGCCGTCGGGCAATACCTCGACATGGGGTACAAGGCGGTGCGCGCCCAGGCTGCAATCCCGGGACTACCGACGGCGTACGGAGTGGGGCGCGGCGAGCTCTATTACGAGCCGGCAGACAACCGATTGCCCAGCGAATCCACTTGGGACACATCGAAATACCTCAATTTCGTCCCGCGGGTGTTCGAAGCGTTGCGTAGCAACTTCGGTGCCGAACCGTACCTGTTGCACGACGTGCATCACCGGCTCACGCCAATGGAGGCGGCGCGCCTGGGACGCAGCCTGGAGCCATACAACCTATTCTGGCTCGAGGACGCGACCGCTGCGGAAAACCAGGAGGCGTTCAGGCTCGTCCGTTCGCATACGACAGTGCCGCTTGCAGTGGGTGAGGTCTTTAACTCCATTTGGGATTGTAAGGACCTGATTCAGGAACAACTCGTTGACTACATCCGCACCACCGTTCTCGGTGTGGGAGGTATCACCCACCTGCGACGAATCGCAGATTTCGCCAGTCTTTACCAGGTGCGTACTGGGTGTCACGGAGCCACGGATCTTTCGCCCATTTCGATGGGTGCGGCACTTCACTTCGATCTCTGGGTGCCGAATTTCGGCATCCAGGAGTATATGCGCCACACTGCAGAGACGGACGAAGTGTTCCCGCATGCGTACACGTTCACGGACGGATTTCTCCATCCAGGCGATAGCGTCGGACATGGGGTAGACATCGACGAGAAAGTGGCCGAGAAATATCCATATCGTGCTGCCTCACTTCCCGTCGCACGTCTGACCGATGGGACGATGTGGAACTGGTGACCGCCGGTATGACAAACGCTCCCGTGGTCGCCATCGGGGAGGGCATGCTTGAGATCTCCCGGGGTGAGCGCCGATGGAGACTCGCATACGGCGGCGACACACTGAACACCGCCGTTTATCTGAGCCGACTGGGCGTACCCACATCGTACCTCACAGCCCTGGGGGACGATCCGTTCAGTTCGCGACTTCGGGCGCAATGGCAGCGCGAAGGGCTCGACGTTTCCAGCGTTCTCACCTGTAGGGGCTTGCTTCCGGGTCTGTACGCCATCTGCCGCGACCCCGCCGGCGAGCGTACTTTTCATTACTGGCGTCGAAACTCCGCTGCCAGCCGTCTATTCAACGCGCCCGAAATCGCGCAGGTAACCTCGTCACTGGCATCCACTCCCCTTGTGTATCTGAGCGGCATCACGCTTTCACTCTACGCGCCAGGGAAACTACGAAAACTAATCGATTTCCTCACCGAAGTTCGCCGTCGTGAGGGTGCCGTCGCATTCGACCCGAACTATCGGGCGAAGCTATGGCCGACGGTTGCGGCCGCGAGGCGCGCCATCAAATCGATAGCGGAACTCATTACCTGTGTTTTGCCAACAGACGCCGATGAGTTGCAGCTTTATGGAACGGCGGATCCAAAGGGAATCGTTGCGCGTTGGCAATCCTTCGGAGTCCACGAAATCGTCATCAAGATGGGATCCGCAGGTTGCATCATCGCGACCGGTAGGAAGATGACGAGGGTTCCCGCTAACATCGTCGAGCATCCGCGTGACACGACTGGCGCGGGTGACTCCTTCAATGCTGCCTATCTCGCCGCGCGACTCGGAGGTGCCGGCGTGGCGCGGTCGGCGGCCGCCGGCAATGCCCTTGCATCGGCGGTCATCCGCCATCCGGGCGCGATCATCCCTCGCAGTGCCATGCCAGCCATACCAGTTCAATCGAGGGCGAGACGCTGCTCGCCCAGGTCGGCCGAAAACCGCGTTCGGGCTCGGCGACAAAATACCCATCAAACCTAAATCACGAATTACTGGAGATTCCAATGGGGGGAAGATCAGTGAAGCACGCCGTCGCGTCAATCCTTGTCGCCGCCGGGACCATTACGGCAGGCGCGT
This sequence comes from Pseudomonadota bacterium, assembly GCA_021826035.1. Next base: position 23,422 of record JAKBBE010000026.1, read on the forward strand.
CGGCCGCAGTTGCCTCTCCGGCACCGCCCGCAACTCTGAATTCGTCGGCGCCGCGCCTGGCGGAAGTCATCGTGACTGCGGAGAAACGCAAACAGAGCCTGCAGAGTGTGCCGGCGGCTGTGACGGTCATCGGCGCAGGTACGTTGCGGCAGCAGCATATCACCACATTCTCGGGTCTCGCGCAGGCCTCTGGATCATTGACCATCACCGAGAACACTTCGTCGCCCAACAATTCCATAAATCTCAGGGGCATTGGGACATACGCATTTTCAATTGGCGTCGAGCCAAGCGTTTCGGTAATCCTCGACGGAGTGCCGCTGCTGCAGCAGGCCCAGGCGTTCGCCAACCTGTCTGATATTCAGCAAATCCAGGTCCTCCCCGGTCCACAGGGAACATTGTTCGGAAAAGGTTCGTCCGCGGGCGTCATTGACATCACGACCAAAGACCCGACTCGGCGCTTCTCGGCTGGTGCGCAGGTGACCGCGGCGTCGGACGGCGGGTACGATGGAAATGCATACGTCTCCGGGGCGGTTGGCCAAAAAGCTGCGTTGCGCCTGAGCGGATACGACAGCGTATATTCTGGAAACGTCAAGAATCTCTACGACGGACGGTGGTTGAACGATCACCATTCGTACGGGTTCCGCGGAAAATTTCTCATTCGCCCGGTCAGGGCGCTCAAGGTGATGCTCGAGGCGGCGTACTCGCGGGAGACCCAGGGCGGCACATCTAACACATTGCGTTACGTCGACAACAATGTCACCCCAGCGGTGCTTGGGATCCCGCTGGCGCCCGACTTGGTCGGGATTACTCCGGGATCAGGGAATTACCGCGTGTCCGTGTTCGCTGATGCACCGACAAAAAACGAGCAGGCGACCTTTAGCGCGAAGGAAACATTGAATCTCGGCTGGGCAGATCTGATATCTGAGACTACGTGGCAGGATTGGAAATACAACTTTGTCAACGACGTTGACCAGACGTCACTCGACATCCTTGGGGCATTCACAAACGGAGCAGTTCATGGCGGCATCGTTCAAAGCGGTCCGTACCATGCGACTCAAATCACACAGGAACTGCGCCTGGTTTCGACCCTCGACGGTCCGCTGCAATATGTGGCAGGACTTTGGTATGCGAATGGCAAGACAGTGCGCTCATTTCAGCGCGGTCCCGTCATCGCTTTGGCTGACTGGAGCGCGGAAGCCGGTTCGCGTAGTAGCGCAGCGTTTGGTCAGTTGACCTACCGACTGTCAAACACAACCACGGCAACTGCCGGGTTGCGTGTGGATAACGAGGGTATTGATGTCGGGTTCAATAATCTGTTGCCCGGAGCGACAGCGGCGACCTGCGCGACGGGAGCAGCGTGTGTCGGGAGTAATAGCGATCCGGCCGTGACATGGAAGGCGTCACTACAGCATAACTTCACGCACAACGTGATGGCATATGTCAGCGCGGCGACTGGATACAAGGGGTACGGCTACAACATTGAGACGGGGTTCACGCCGTACGACGCGACACATCCAGTGAAACCGGAGCACTCGAGGTCATACGAGATCGGTGTCAAGAGCAGACTACTCTCAGATCGTCTTCAACTTAACGGTGACATTTACTGGACTGATTACACGGGCTTTCAGGCGCAGACCGCGATCATTGTGAACGGGGCTCCGCAGCTGAGCCTGCAAAATGTCGGAAGACTACGGACCAGGGGGGTGGAACTGCAGATGCTCGCCCGACCGACGAACTGGCTGCTGCTGGATGGATCGGCGTCCTACACGGACGCGGTCGTTCTCAGTTTCCTGAGTGCGCCGTGCTACGCCGGTCAGACTGTGACGGAAGGCTGCATCAACAAGAGCCAGAATAGGTCCGGCGGCATGTTGCCCAATTCGCCGAAATTCAAGGTGAATCTTGGAGGAACGGCGCATACCGCTTTGGGTGACGGATTTGAGGGAACTGGGACGTTGGACTTTCGGTATCAGAGTGCCGTCAATTTCGACCTCTTGGGCGATCCGTACGATGTGCAGGGCGGATATGGCATCTGGGACGCGAATGTCGGGCTGTTGAAAGGCCGATTCACGGTGACTGTGTTCGTGAACAATGTTCTCGATAAGCACTACGCGGCCTACATTACAGATTCGGCTGGATTGACGAATACTCATGTGCTCTATCAGATTCTACCCCGTGATTCGCAGCGGTATTTTGGCATCACGGTTGGCTATCGGTACTGATGCGGGCGAGGCAGATCACCAGAGTCGGTCCGGACGAATTCTGTGGTGCATTGCAAGGGGCGTGCGCGGTCCAGGTGGAAGTCGGGCGAAAATTCACACAGGCCGCGCGCCGCGCTCGCTCTGTGCACGCATGCTGCGTGAGTTCCGCCCTCGGGTGCTCGGTCGCGGTGCGGGAATGATTCGTCCGGGCTGATCTGGTGAGGCTGAGCGGCCACAGCAAGAGAGTATCGACATACAAATGGAACAAAGTCCGGCAAAACCTGTGCGGCTGTCCGCAGCGTCGCTTCACTTGGCCGCGGCGGTGGTGGGTCGTCCGCAATACGAGCGTCGCGCCGTGACGCCGGGGGTAGTGCACTTCGGCCCGGGGGCGTTCCATCGCGCCCACCAAGCTGATTACTTCGATCGCATTCTGGCGCGGGACCCGCGGTTCGGAATATGTGCGGTGTCGCTGCGCACGGCATCAGTGCGGGACGCGTTGCTCCCACAGGACGGTCTGTATACGCTTCTTGAACTCGACGACAGCGTCTCGGTGCGGGTGATCGGAGCGATCCGCGAGTTCCTGGTAGCAGCAGATTCACCGCGAAGACTCTCAGCGCGTCTGGCGGCCCCTACGACGCGACTGGTGACGATCACGGTGACTGAAAAGGGATATTGCCTCGATGGGGCAGGAAATCTCGATCTCGGTCATCCGGATATTCAGCATGATCTGGCAACCGTGGAGGAGCCGCGGAGTGTGTTGGGCTGGATTGTTCGTGGCTTTCAGTTGCGTAGAGCAATTGGTCTTGATCCATATACTGTCATCAGCTGCGACAATCTCTCGGACAATGGGGGCAAACTGGGCAGAGCAGTCCGGGAGTTTGCTTCGCGGATGGACCCCGCATTATCCGGATGGATCGCGGATCGCGGACACTTTCCGCGAACCATGGTCGACAGCATCACTCCAGCAACCGATGATGCACTGCGAGACAGAGTGGCGAAACTCACCGGTCTTGCAGACGCATGGCCAGTTCAGCGAGAGCGCTTCGCTCAATGGGTGATAGAGGAAGCCGATGACCGAGGACTTCCCGACTGGCAGAACGCTGGTGTCACCGTCAACAAAAACGTAAGGGCATTCGAACAGGCAAAGTTGCGCATGCTGAATGGAGCGCACTCCGCTCTTGCATATTTGGGGCTGCTGCTTGGGCTGGAGACGGTATGCGATGCTGTCCATCACCCGCTGCTCCGGGGGTTCATAGAGCAACTTCTTGCGGAGGAAGTTGAGCCGTCGCTCCTAGGCCTCGATTCGGGGCAGCGCACGACTTACCGGCAAGCCATCCTGCGCCGATTCGCGAACACCACCCTACGACACCGGCTTGAGCAGATTGCATGGGACGGGACGCAGAAGCTGCCGATCCGAATCTTCGGATCGGTGATAGATGCACTTGATGGCGGTCGGCCGGCAGCGCGATTGATCGCAGTTCTCGCCGCGTGGATGCAGTTCGTACGCGCACGGGCGAACGCCGGCGTGGCGATCGTCGACCCGCTGGGCGCGGAGCTTGGCGAGTGCGGGCTCCGGACAAATGGCGACGGAGATCACGATCTACCACTGTTTCTGTCGTTGCCGAATCTCCTTCCCCAGCGCCTTGTGGATGACCCGGGGTTTCGCAGGTTGCTCGTCGGGGCATACGAACGAATGACGAATCGTGGTGTTTCGTGCGCTCTGGAACTGCTTTTTGAACCAATGGATTCCAAATGAGTGCCGCAAACGAGTCGGGCACCCCAGGTCCTGGGGGAAAAGTTCGGTGGGGGATTTGCGCATTGCTGTTCGCAGCGACTGCGCTCAACTATGTCGACCGGCAGATCATCGGCATTCTGGAGCCCACACTAGCGCATCGGTATCACTGGACGCCGGATGACTACGGCGACATTGTTTTCTGGTTCCAGGTGGCTTACGCCATCGGTTACCTAATATTCGGCAAATTGATCGATCGAATCGGCGCGAAAGCAGGCTTTGCAGTGGCGGTCGGTTTGTGGACAGTGGCCCACATTGCGCACGCCTGGGTGACCTCATTAAACGAATTTATCGTCGCACGGTTCGCCGTGGGGCTGGGTGAGGCGGGAAATTTCCCGGCAGCGCTTAAGGCGACTGCAGAGTGGTTTCCACAAGAGGAAAGAGCTCTTGCGACGGGTCTGTTCAATGCCGGCAGCAATGTCGGCGCGATCGTGACTCCGTTGCTCGTGCCTGCCGTGACGCTGGCCTTTGGTTGGCGAGCCGCTTTTCTGATTACCGGTTGCTTCACGATCGTATGGCTTGTCGTCTGGCTGGTTTTTTATCGGGCGCCAGAACGACATTCGCGGTTGAGCGCGGAAGAATTTCAGTATATTACGCGTGATTCGTTGACATCGACCTCGCCAGTCTCGTGGAGGAAACTGCTTCTAGTACGGGCGACCTGGGGATTTGCGATAGCCAAATTTTTGACCGACCCGATTTGGTGGATGTATCTGTTCTGGCTGCCAGATTTTCTGGTGCAGCGACATCATTTGAACCTTGCATCATTCGGCATTCCGCTCGTCGTGATCTATGTGGTTTCCGATCTGGGCAGCATAGCCGGTGGATGGATGTCATCCCGCCTGATCAAGGCGGGGGTGACGGTGAACGCGGCGCGTAAATACACGATGCTCCTCTGCGCGGTGTTGGTTACGCCGATTATGGCCGCAGCACGAGTACACAGTCTGTGGGCCGCTGTTGCCATTATCGCACTTGCGACGGCGGCACATCAGGGATTTTCATGTAATCTCTTTACTGTTCCATCCGACATATTTCCGCGCCGCGCAGTAGGATCGCTCATTGGAATTGGCGGCACCGCCGGTGCGATCGGTGGTATGTTGATCGCGAAATATGCCGGGTGGGTTCTCGAGCGAATGGGTACCTTCACGCCGATATTCGTCGTCGCAGGTAGCGTATATTTTCTGGCAGTGCTCGCTGTTCATCTGACTTCGCCACGTTTAGAGCCCGCCCGCCTCGATTGACCGACGATGAGATCAGTCTGATGTTGCTTGCGGCAATGAGGGCTTGTAGCGGATTTCGGGTCAGTACGCAGAGGCGAGTCAAAATGCATTCGCATTCGAGAAGAAGCGCCGTTTTATTATTTAGCTCTCACGGGTGTGGCTGCCGGCTACGCGGCGGTGGTTCGAACGCGGCTTTCATGGAGCATGAAGATGTCGTCGCCTCTTGAGCTTCATGCGGATCGGCTATTTCCGGCCGAGCCAACTGTTCGGGCTATGGCGCGGGAGTTGTACGAGGAAATTCGCGGGCTCCCGATCGTCAGCCCACACGGCCACACAGATGCCCGGTGGTTCGCGTTCGACGAACCGTTTTCGAACGCTGTCGAACTGCTATTGGCGCCGGATCACTACTTGTTCCGGATGTTGTACAGTCAGGGAGTGCCGCTGGCAGCATTGGGAATTGGATCCGAGGCGGGACCATCCGTTGTTGAGCCGCGCGATGCGTGGCGTGAATTCGCGCGGCACTATCGGCTGTTTCGGGGAACGCCATCGCAACTCTGGCTTGAACAAGTCTTCGTGGAAGTTTTTGGAATCCGAGTCAAACTTGAGGCGCAGACTGCAGACCTGTATTTCGACACGATCAATGCGTCACTTGCCTCACCGCAGTTCAGACCCCGTGCGTTGTACGACAAGTTCAATATTGAAGTGCTTGCGACCACAGAGAGTCCAATCGACAGCTTGGAATCCCATGTGGCAATCCGCGCGAGTGGTTGGACTGGCATGGTCATAACGACGTATCGACCCGATATAGTGGTTGATCCAGAGCATGAACGGTTCAAGTCGGCATTGCGAACGTTTGGTGAACTGACAGGGGAGGATGTGTTTACCTGGGCGGGGTATCTTAGGGGGCATCGGCTTCGGCGTGCGGAGTTCGCGGCGCTCGGAGCGACGGCGACTGACCACGGCCATCCAACCTGCGCGACGGCTGATTTGGGCCAGGCTGAAGCGGCAGCCCTGTTCGCGAGGATTCTGGGGAGTGAAATTTCGGCCGCCGATGCGGAACTATTCCGCGCGCAAATGCTGACCGAGATGGCGAAGATGAGCCTCGATGACGGTTTGGTGATGCAGATTCATCCTGGAGTGGTTCGCAACCACAATCGGACACTGTTTCAATCTTACGGTCGCGACAAGGGCGCAGATATCCCGCAATCGACCGACTATGTTCACGCCCTGAAGCCATTGCTCGACCGTTGCGGGAACGACAGACGTCTGGCGGTGATTCTCTTCACACTCGATGAGAGCGCCTACAGTCGCGAGCTGGCTCCTTTGGCCGGCCATTATCCAGTACTCAAGCTCGGGCCAGCGTGGTGGTTTCACGATAGCCCTGAAGGAATGCGCCGCTTCCGGGAGCAGACCTCGGAGACCGCAGGTTTCTACAATACCGTTGGATTCAATGACGATACGCGGGCGTTTCTGTCGATTCCCGCTCGGCATGACGTTGCCCGCAGGGTGGATTGTGCATATCTGGCGCGACTGGTCACTGAGCACCGACTAGATGAAGGTGACGCGCGGGATCTCGCGGCGGATCTCGCGTACCGATTGCCCAAGCAAGCGTACAGATTTGACTGAGGGCGGCATACCAGGGAGTTCAATGATCGGCTGCTGGTAGGGCTGCAGTGGTCGAGGAATGGAGTCGGATTGAAGGTGGTCACAACGAACCTGCTTGGCGGCTAGCGCAATATCGCGCCCTGTGGAGCGCTTGAGTTGTTGTCATGGGGAGAAGTGGTATATAGCGCGAGCGGGAAGAGAGTTTTGCGAAAAAAATAACATTGCGCGTCTCTGGCCAGGAAGGTTTTGGGGACTTTCCTCACGGTTCACAGAAGGGAGCTGATTTTCGATCTGATCGCGATCTGTGGCGTCCCCAAAAAAAACGCGCGCAATGCCAGCAAACGAAAGCAGCTGACCAGGGATTTCCGTGCCGCCAGACGGGTGGAGGTCCGGCCAGCGAATGGTATTCGCAGCCGGATGGATCACAGTACCGCAATCAGAATGAATTCGGTGCATGCAGCGCAGTCATGTTCCGTTCTATGGTTGTCATCGGAGCGGTGTTCCCCGCCGGTCCGCCCGCGGTCCAGGGCGCGATCCACGGCAGGGCTGCAGTGGCGTCTTAGATCAGATGCGGCGGTGCGGGGGCGGCGTTCGCTTCGAACCGTCGAGGCTTGAGGTCACTGATCTCCTCAGAGGGTAAAATTCACCCGATGGCGCGTGATGGAGCCCCTCTCAGGCGTTCGCAGCGTACGTGGAAATTAATAGGTAAGCGGAAGCGCCGCCAATATCACCCGCGGGTCAAATTCCGGCGGTATCTGCGCGAATCACGTGCGCAGGCACAGGTTGCAATACATTGGGCTTGACGTCGCGATGTGCAATCTGGAAAAATATTCCACGGGATGAAAAATAATTCCAAATTGGCGGCACGACCGCGGGCAATATGGCGGGGTAGTGCGGGTAGACAATCCCTGGGGGCATGTACATGTGCGAAGCACGACTCAAGCTTTCGCGCGAAGCAGCGGCGGGACTCCGAGTGCATGTGACCCGAGTGGCGAGGCTCGGCGGACCTGGGTGGGTCCCGCTGCAGGCCCGAACCGGGAAGTGACGATCGAAGGTGCTGAATCAAATGGCTTGGTCACACATCCAGAGAACGCATATGGCGTACATGACATCTTTTCGAGCTTTTCGCGCGGATTTGATTCGGGCGGTTCGTCCCCACTGCGGGCCGGCTGAGCGGACTCGCAGGTTGGTCGGTTCCGGGACGCGCACCACAGCCGCTGTGATGCTACTACAGGCGCTGCTTTGGATTGGGGTGGGATTTTCTCCCGCGGCCCCTGCCGCCGGCGTCCTTGCGCCGACCCCGCCGATGGGCTGGAACGACTGGGCTCACTATCAGTGCCGCATCGACTCGAACGTGATTCTGGACAATGCTCGCGCCCTCGTAAAATCGGGTCTGGCCGCACGCGGCTATGACACCGTCACCATCGACGACTGCTGGATGCGCAAGCAGCGCGACAGCCACGGTAATCTGCAGACGAATCGGCACAAATTCCCGCAGGGAATGCATGCCGTCGCCAATAGCATTCATGCGCTCGGCCTGAAATTCGGCATTTATGAGGATGCCGGCTATGCGACCTGCGGGGGCTTTGCAGGGAGCGGCGTCCCGAATGGTGGCGGAGCGCCACATT
>JAKBBE010000144.1 GCA_021826035.1 Pseudomonadota bacterium
GGAGTCGCCGCGGCGGTATCGCTGCGCCGGGGCGAGCCTTGCGATTCGGTCGACATCAATGCGGTGCAGCAGGAGTTGCGTCGCCAGGGCGCCCGCATCCGGTGAGCGCCGCCTCGGGCACAGCCGCCGAGAGCCGCCGGGTCGTCCCCGGAGCCGGGCGCTGGTGGGTGCTCGTGCTTCTCAGCCTGGCGATCGCCGGCTGCTATTACGAGTATGACGCGATCGCACCGGTCGCTGACCTGCTGCGTCTGGAGCGCGGGTTCACCCAGGGACAGATCGGGATGCTGAATGCGGTGTTCAGCCTTCCGAATATCTTTCTCGCCCTGCTGGGCGGCGTCCTCATTGACCGGCTCGGGCCGGCGCGGGTGGCGGTGGCAACCGCGGGCTTATGCCTCCTGGGGGCGGTGCTCACGGCGGTCGGTACGCCCTACGGAGTGATGGTGACGGGCCGGCTGATCTTCGGGGTGGCCGAGGAGGCACTGTTCATTGCCTTGCTCGCCGGGCTCGCGCAATGGTTCTCCGCAGGCGCTGCCGCGCTTGCGATGAGTCTGTTCTTTAGCGTTGCACGCATCGGGTCGTACGCGGCCGATACCTCACCGGACTGGGGAGCCGGACTGTACAGCCACAGTTGGCAGAGGCCGCTGTTCGTCGCCGCAGCCTTCACTGCGGTGAGCTTCATCGCAGCGCTGGTCTACGGTGTGATCGACCGGCAGGCTCGCAGCCGCGGACGTCTGCCCGCCGCACGCGCATCGGAGCCGTTCTACTGGTCGGATCTGGTGAGCTTCGATCTGTCCTACTGGTACATCCTGACCCTCAACGTCCTGTTCGCGGCGGTCTTCTTCCCATTTCGCAGCACCTTCGCGATCGAGTATTTCCAGGATGCCAAGGGCCTGACGCTGCAGCAGGCCGGGTTGGCCAACAGCTGGGTGTTCCTGGCGGCGATCTTCGCCACGCCGCTGTTCGGTTATCTCGCCGATCGGCTGGGGCGCCGTTCGATGATGATGTTGATCGGAACACTGCTGATGCCGCTGGTTTTCCTGATTCTCGGCACCACGGATTGGAGCCTGTGGATCTCGACGGCGCTGATGGGGGTGAGCTTCTCCGTGGTGCCCGCGGTGATCTGGCCCTCGACGGCGATGCTGGTCGAGCCCCGCCGCCTCGGTACGGCGTTCGGCCTGATCAATCTGCTGCAGAATCTGCTGCTGGCGCTGTCGAATCTGACGGCCGGGTGGCTCGCGGAACGCTCGCATGCAAGCGCGGCACATCCGCAGGGCTACGACCCGATGATCTGGTACTTCGGGCTGCTCAGTCTCGTGGCTTTGGTCTCGGTGGCCCTGCTCTGGCAGCGTGAGCGTGGTCCTCACGGTCACGGGCTCGAGACCCTCCGCACCATGACAGCGGGGGACGACTCGAGCCTCAAACCCAGGCGCGATGCGACTTGACGGGGCTGTTTAGGGTCTGCAATATTCCGCCAATTGAATGAGTATTTAAGGCGGGAATTGGCCGCAATAAGAACGTATAACAGATTGATCTTAAACATATAAATTTTGGGGACTCTCGAGACTCCGGTAATAGCATGGGATGTTCGGGAGTGGGGCCATTGAACAAGCAATCAAATTATGTGCGGGACGAGATGCGCAACGCGCCAACTCAGGATTTCTCCGAGGATCCACGTCGCAGCCAGCTGATTGACGTCACGATCGACAGCCTGGCTGAGGTGGGTTACGTCGGGACGACACTGGCTCAGATTGCACGCCGCGCCGGAGTCTCTCCGGGGCTGGTGGCGCATTACTTTGGCGAAAAGGATGCGCTGTTCGAGGCGACCTTCCGCACGCTGGCCCGGCGAACGTCCCGGCGCACCCTGACCCGCCTGCGGCTTGCGGGAACCGCGCGCGGGCGAGTCCAGGCGGTCATCGACGCCAATCTCGGGCCCGAGGAGTTCGACCTGCGCACGGGCCGAGCGTGGCTGGCGTTCTGGGGTCAGGTGCCCCATGTGCCGGCGCTCGAGCGGGTACAGCGCACCTACCAGCGGCGGATGCTCTCCAATCTGCGTCACGATCTCGCCCAGTTGCTTCCGGCGCAGGAGGCCTTCGGCCTTGCCGGCATGATTGCGGCAATGATCGATGGGGTCTGGCTGCGTGCGGCGCTGTCGCGCTGGCAGGAGGCGGACAGCGAAAGCGCCCGCGCGATGCTGACCGCGCTGCTCGATAGCCGCCTGCATGCCTCGAGCGTGGCCGGCGAGCCGGCTGCAGCCGAGCCCGTTGCTCCGGCGCGAGCGAGGTCCGGGGGCGCGACGCGCTTCACCACCGTCAATCCCGCCACCGGGGAAGTCCTGGCGGAGCTGCGCGTGGACGGACCGGCGGAGGTCGCGGCAGCCGTGGCACGGGCGTTGCCGGCTCAACGGCGCTGGGCTGCCATGACGGGTGCCGAGCGCGGTCGGATTCTACGGCGGGCGGCGGACCTGCTGCGTGCGAGAAATGACGAACTTGCCGAGCTCGAGACGCGCGATACCGGCAAGCCGATTCAGGAAACGCGCGTTGTGGATGTCATCTCGGGCGCGGAATGCTTTGAGTACTACGCAGGAGTCGCCGCGCAGCTGTCCGGTGAGCACGTACAGCTCGGCGAGCAGGCCTTCGGCTACACGCGGCGCGAGCCGCTCGGTGTCGTTGCGGGCATCGGCGCCTGGAATTACCCGCTGCAGATAGCGTGCTGGAAGAGCGCGCCGGCGCTCGCCTGCGGCAATGCGATGATCTTCAAGCCGGCGGAGCTGACGCCGCTCACCGCGCTGCGCCTGCGCGACATCCTGGCCGAGGCAGGGGTTCCCGATGGCGTGTTCCAGGTGGTGCAGGGCTTCGCAGATACGGGCCGGCTGCTCACCGCGCATCCGGACATCCGCAAGGTTTCGCTGACCGGCGAAGTCGGCACCGGCAAAGCGGTGATGGCCGATGCCGCAGCCACGCTGAAGCAGGTGACCCTCGAGCTCGGCGGCAAGTCTCCGCTGATCGTGTTCGGGGATGCGCAGCTCGACAACGCGGTCTCGGGCGCATTGCTTGGAAATTTCTACTCCGCCGGCGAGGTCTGCTCAAACGGGACGCGCGTCTTCGTGCACCGCTCGGTGATGGATGCGTTTCTCGAGCGGCTCGTGGCGCGTGTTCGGCCGATGCGCATTGGCAATCCGCTCGATCCGCAGACGCAGGTGGGCGCGTTGATCTCCCAGGAGCACATGAACAAGGTGCTCGGCTACATCGCGCGCGGCAAGGCTGAGGGCGCGCGGTTGCTGGTCGGTGGACAGCGCCTGACCGGAGGCGATCTCGCCAACGGCGCGTTCGTCGAACCAACCGTCTTTGCAGGTTGCCGCGATGATATGGCGATCGTACGCGAGGAGATCTTCGGGCCGGTCATGGCAGTGCTCGAATTCGACGACGAGGATGAAGTCGTAGCGCGCGCCAATGCAACGCCGTTCGGACTTTCAGCGGCCGTATTCACCACCGATGTGCAGCGCGCGCACCGGGTGATTGCGCGCCTCGAGGCGGGCACCTGCTGGATCAATCACTACAACATTACGCCGATCGAGTTGCCATTCGGCGGGGTGAAGCTCTCGGGGCTGGGTCGTGAGAACGGCAAGGCGGCGATTGAGCATTACACGCAGATCAAGAGCGTCTATGTCGCCCTCGGTAACGTCGAGGCTCCGTACTGACCCGAGAGTCGCGCGGCAGCGGCAGGTACTGAAGTGCACACGTGCAAGCACAACGGCTGGCCACGGTGGCGAGCGAAGTGCCGCAAGGGCGCTGCAGCCTTTGCCGCGTATGGTCGGCCGGGTTCACGCCAGTCAGTCCGTCGACGATGAGTTGAGCTTGACGTGTCCGGTTTTTCTTTATTACGTTTTCGCTTACAGGATCAGCATGATGAGCGAAGAGAGTTTTGATTATGTGATCGTCGGAGCCGGATCGGCCGGCTGCGTGTTGGCCGACAGACTGAGCGAGAGCGGCTCGGATTCGGTTCTGCTGCTGGAGTTCGGTGGCTCCGACCGCTCGGTGTACATACAGATGCCGGCGGCGCTGTCGATTCCGATGAACATGCCGAAATACAACTGGTTTTTCTACAGCGAGCCAGAGCCGCACCTCGGCGGACGGAAGATGCATACTCCGCGTGGTAAGGTGCTCGGCGGATCGTCCTCGATCAATGGCCTCGTCTATGTGCGCGGCAATCCGCTTGATTTCGAGCGCTGGCAGTCCGAGGGTGCGAGCGGCTGGTCGTATCGCGAGGTGCTGCCGTACTTCAAGCGAGCGGAGCACTACGCGGGCGGTGCGGATAATTATCGCGGCGGTGACGGCAAGCTGTGCACCCGCCGCGGACTGCTGACCAATCCGTTGCATGATGCCTGGCTCGAGGCGGGTCGCCAGGCCGGCTATCCTGTCACGCCCGATATGAACGGCTTTCAGCAGGAAGGGCTCGGGCGGATGGATATGACGGTTTGCGGCGGGCGACGTGCCAGCGCCGCAAACGTCTATCTGCGACCGGCCATGAGGCGACGCAATCTGGCGGTGCGCACGCAGGCGCTCGCGAGCCGAATTGTATTCGAGGGACGACGGGCCGTCGGTGTGGCGTACCTGCGTGGCGATCGAGAGCACATCGTGCGTGCGCGCCGTGAAGTGATCGTGAGCTGCGGACCGATCATGTCCCCGCATCTTCTCCAGCTGTCGGGTGTCGGACCGGCGGGCGATCTCGCCAAGCTCGGAATCCCCATCGTCCATGACTTGCCGGGGGTGGGACAGAACCTTCAGGATCACCTGGAATTCTACTTCCAAATGGCCTGCAAGCAGCCGATTACGCTGTACACGTACCTGCGCTGGTGGCGCAAGGCGATGGTGGGAGCACAGTGGCTCTTCACCAAGCGCGGCCTGGGTGTGAGCAACCAGTTCGAGACCGGCGGCTTCATTCGCAGTCGTGCCGGCGTACGCTATCCGAACATTCAGTATCATTTTCTACCGATGGCCGTGAGCTACGATGGTACGTCGCTGGCCAATGAGCACGGCTTTCAGGCGCACGTCGGACCGATGCGCTCACAGAGCCGCGGCCGGGTCTGGCTCACTTCGGCCGACCCGCGCGAGCAGCCCAAGGTGTTCTTCAACTACATGTCGAAGCCCGAGGACTGGGAGGAAATGCGCGCCTGCGTGCGTCTGACGCGGGAGATCTTTGCGCAGCCGGCGTTTGCGCCGTACCGTGGGCGGGAAATCCAACCGGGCGAGGTGGTGCAGACGGACGCACAGATCGATGAGTTCGTCCGGCGGCACGTTGAAAGCGCCTACCATCCGTCGTGCACATGCCGGATGGGAGATCCAGGGGATTCCGCCTCGGTGGTCGACCCCCAAGCGCGCGTCATTGGGCTCGAGGGGATTCGGGTCGTGGACTCGTCGATCATGCCGTCGATCACCACCGGCAATCTGAATGCTCCGACAATCATGCTCGCGGAGAAGGCTGCCGATCACATCCGCGGACGTACTGCCCTGGTCGCCGATGATGCGTCCTACTACGAGGCGGCGAACTGGCAGACCGCACAGCGCTAGGCGTACCGTGCCAGACGTGTGCTGCGGGGAGGACGGGGGGAGTGCCGCGGGCGGGAACGCAAACCCCGAGGTCAAGAGTCAATCAGCGCCCGGTCCGCGCGGCGCCTGCGCCGGTGAGGCGCCGGCGATGTCAGTCGAGAGTTGCGGGAGAGGCATCAACTGCGTAGCGCTGCTCGGCCTACGCGATCAGGGCGGTCCGGTAGAATCGGTCCGGGTCCGGGGATCACGACCTCAAGTTCAGACGCAGCGATCGAGGCAGCGAATGGAAGCGTCGTCGGCTGAGAGAATGTCAGGATAAGATTACAGAGCCAGAGGGGGCACACATGTCACGATACGTCGGCGCCATCGATCAGGGTACGACCAGCACTCGGTTCATCGTATTCGATCAGAAGGGAGACATGGTCGCTCTGGCGCAGAAGGAACATCGACAGATCTATCCCCAGCCCGGCTGGGTCGAGCACGATCCGATGGAGATCATCGGCAATACGCGGGACGTCGTTGCCGCTGCTCTTGCGAAGGCGGACCTTCGGGCTTCGGATCTGGCCGCGGTAGGCATAACCAACCAGCGCGAGACGACGATTCTGTGGGATAAGAAGACGGGCAAGCCGCTGTGCAATGCGCTCGTCTGGATGGACACACGTACCGCCGCATTGGTGACGAATCTGGCGCGCGACGGCGGCCAGGACAGATTTCGTCTGAAAACCGGGTTGCCGCTGGCAACCTATTTCTCTGGGCTGAAGCTGCGTTGGATACTGGACAATGTGCCGGGGGCCCGCGAGAAGGCCCGGTCAGGTCAGGCGCTGTTTGGCACGATCGACAGCTGGCTTGCATGGAATCTCACCGGCGGCGCTGGCGGTGGCGAGCACATCATTGATGTGACCAATGCCAGCCGCACGCAGCTGATGAATCTCGCGACCTGCGAGTGGGACGATGATCTGCTGGCGGCGTTCGATATTCCCCGGGGATGTCTGCCGCGTATCGTTCCGTCCTCGCAGGTATATGGAACGCTCGCAGATGGGCCGCTCACGGGCGTGAGGATCTCAGGCATTCTTGGGGATCAGCAGGCCGCCCTGGTCGGGCAGACGTGCTTCTCGCCCGGAGAGGCGAAGAATACTTACGGCACGGGGTGCTTTCTGCTCCTGAATAC
>JAKBBE010000145.1 GCA_021826035.1 Pseudomonadota bacterium
CTTCGCGCCCCGCCACCGAGTGCCTCCACTGGACGGCGGGTTCCTTCGCTCGGGGTGTAGCTCAGCCTGGTAGAGCACTACGTTCGGGACGTAGGTGTCGCAGGTTCAAATCCTGTCACCCCGACCAATAAAATCAGTCACTTATCCGTTTTAGGCCAACACTAGCAATCGCCGTAAGTGCCCAGTAAGGGCAACTGACGGACCCTTTCTCGACTTCATTGCTCGGCGCTGCCAAGGCGCCGCCCGCCGTGGTTGCACCCACGACGCGCGGCAGACCAGCACCGAACGAATGAGGTTCGAGCATGCCTACCGCCGATCGCTCCACAGTCTCCCTCGCCTCCATACGCGCCTACCGCAAGACCGGTGGCGCCGTCGTGACCGTCGAGCGCGTCGGCCGCGCGCCTCATCGGCATCGCGTTTCGCTCCGCCGCTCCGCGCGCCTTCGGGAGTGGACCCTCACCCTCACCCGCGCCGCGCGCCGCTGGCGCACCTCCGGCGCCTGGCTGCGCTCGAGCAGCGCTGGCTCGCTTTGGGTGCCCAAAGAGTCCCGCGCATGACTCTGCCTCGCCTCGCACAAGAGCGCGCCTGGCGGGCACGCCTGAGTCCGATGGACCGGTATTACGCGCGCCATCAGCACCTGCTGATCGGCAGCCTCAGCATTACCGTTACGCGCGCTCCTGAGTCCCCGTCGACCGAGAGCCTGCTCGCCACGGCCATCGCCGAACCCGAAGCGGCCCCCGCGCCTGAGATGCCTGAGACAGACCGTGCGCGTGTTCTCTCGGGGGGCGCTCGCGGAGTCCACCGCGGCATTGGGTGGCATGCGGGACCAGGACGTCAGGCGGCTCAGGCCCGCGCTGACGCGCGCGGCGCGCGGTGGCGGATGGCGATCGGTGCCATGGGAAGGTCCCGACGCGGTCGAGGACCCATTCGCCGGCTTCGGTTCGGAGCACGAGAATTTCCGGGCCGTGATCGATCACTTGCGCATGCAGTGGACCTGCGCCAGCCATGCGCTCGATGCCGGCGAGTCCCGCCTGGATCCAATCCTACTGGTTGGCCCGCCCGGTATTGGAAAAACGCGATTCGCGCATGAGCTCGCGCAACGAATGGACACCCGAATGGCGGTCTACTCCGCCGGCGGCGCGCAAGCAGCATTTCAATTGTGCGGCTCGGACTCTGGATGGAGCAACGCAAAACCCGGCATGGTCTTTGACTTGCTGGCGCATGGCGACAGCGCGGCGCCCGTGTTGGTAATCGACGAAGTCGACAAGATCGGTACATGGTCACGCGAAAATCCGTCGAACACACTGCTCGATCTCACCGAGCCCGAGACCGCGCGGCAGTACAAGGACTGGTGCCTCCAGATGACGTTCGATGCCAGCAAGATCCTCGTGATCTGCACCGCGAATGAACAAGCCGCGCTGCCCGCGCCGCTCCTGTCCCGGCTCGAGGTATTTCACATCAAGTCACCCAGCGTGGCGCAGCGGAAGCTCATTATCGAAACCTGCTTTGGTCGGCTCGTCACCTCCCATCGGTGCCCGAATGAACTTTCGCTCGACGAGGCGAGCGTCTCACAAGCTGCCGAGACACCCGACCTCGACGTGCGCGCACTACTGCGCCTCACCCGCGCTGGCTTCGCCGCCGCGCTCGCGACCGAATCGGATCGCGTGACCCTCGTCCCGCCGCGCCGCGGGCATGTCCGACAACGCATTGGCTTTATCTGAGGTGCCCATGAATCCTGAACTCCAACGTCTACTCATTACTCGCTACCCGCAGATTTTTCCGAACGGCGACTTTCCCCCACGCAGCGGCCTGGGTAACGGATGGTTTGGCCTCGTCGACGCGACCTGCGAGCGGCTCCAGTTTTGGACCGCTCATAACCATGCACCGCAGTTAGTCGCGCAGCAAATTAAGGAAAAATACGGCGAGCTGAAGTTTTACGTCAGTCCGCTAGCTGACAGCTCTCCGCCGCGCGCCGAACAGCAGGGGATGATCTGGATGGCGAGCGCGCTCTCGATGCAGACCTGCGAGCTCTGCGGCGCGCCCGGCCGCTGGATCGGCGGCATCGGGCCGCACGTCCGCTGCGCGTTGCACGAGCAGCGCCGCGTGCACGAACCCGTCCCTGTGTTGTTCTACGCACCCCCCGAACCCATCGATCAACGGGGCACTGAGGTCGGAGATCTCGATGGCGTGCTCCTGCTGCCCGATCAGACACGGCGGCACCTCACCGCGCCGACGCTCGCGGCGCTTGCCGCCGAGGCCCTCGAGATCGGGCGGGAGCTGGCGCAACTCATCCAGGTACGACCAGATGAACTGCCACCGGTGGAACACCCGTGAAGCTCCGCGTCCTGTCGGACCTGCATGATGGGCCCGGCAGTGCAACTCTGGATTCACGGTCACACGCACCAGTCCTACAACTACATCGAGCAGGGTACTCGCGTGATCTGCAATCCGAGGGGGTACATGCCGTACGAACCGAATCCAATGCTGATCGTTGAGGTGCCCACATGACAGAGAGCAACCTGCCCGAAAACTCCCCGCTGCAGCAGGCCGCAGAAGCCTGGTGGGCCGAGCTCACCGAGGCCGAGCGGGCGGAGTGGATGGCGGCCGCGGAATACCTTTGGGGTCCCGGGACGGCCACGGTGGAGGACGCCTACATCAGGTTCTGCGCCGTCGGGTCGATCCACGAAGTCATCCGAAAGGTTCGGCGGGGTGAGTGATGGCACGCGCCAGACCGCACGAGGCAACTCAGGCACGGCGCACGGGTCGAGTCTGGCACCGGGGAAGTCTCGGGCGCTCCGCACCCTCCGCGGCCTCCGGCCGCCCGGAGGGCAGGCTTCCGGCCCGCCGCCTACTTTGCCGAGCTTGCGAATCTCCTGGCTACGGAGGGATACCGCGACCTGGACCTGAAAGGATTGACGCTGTTGTTCTGGGCAACCGGATCGTGGTGGATTCCGCTGCTGCTGATACCGGGAGTCTGGCGCTACCTGATCAGACGTTTCCCATTCCAATACGATCCGCTCTACTAGGGTATCGTGTTTCCGCTCGGCATGTATACCGTCTGCACTGACGAACTGGTGACCGCCATGAATCTGCCCATTCCTCATAGTCATTCCGCAGTTCTTTCTCTACGTGACGCTGCTCGCCTGGGTCGCAACCTTCATCTCATGGCTGACGCAGGATCTTGTCCCCACCTTTACCGCGACGATCAGGAGCGGGTCGGTCTCTCCTCGTCGAACATCGTAGCGTAGCCGCAAGCCGGTGCCCGCGGAACGGTGAGCGACTGCGAACACCCCATCGTTTCGATGACCAGAATGCCTGACGAGCAATCTGCGTGGCCCAAGTCCCCGGACCATGCGCAACTTGGGATCCGCTCCCCTAGGGACGACAGCCCAGAGCTGTGCCGGCGCTGCAATGGGACCGCCGATCCGCCCTCGGATTTGACCCTGGCCGATCGAATCTGCTGACGGGCAATCACGCGCACGGGCATTCCGCGGTAAGAAGTCGTCAGCATTCTGTGAACCCGTTGACGCACGTTGCTCAGGAGTTCAGGGTTCCACTGCCCTCAAATGAGGAGCGGTGACATCGAAGAAATGTGGACGTAGTACCTTTTCGGCCGAATGGAACGGGGGTATGTAGAAGCTCATGTGGGCACGAAGACCAAAACCAGCGCCAGAACGGACTGACAAGCTGGCGCTGGCGCCGCTGTTCAGGGAATTCGGAGGGCAGAGTACCCATCGCAAGGTGGAATCCGAAGCGCATGAGGAGCAATGCCGGGCTTGGACCATGCGACACAGCCTGCAGCCACGGTTCACACTTTCTCCATGCATCCCAGAGGTCTGCCGCAGCGAGTCTGGTATCTGCCTCCTCTTCAGCATGGCCTGCGGGCCGATGAAGCCTGCCGCGGTAGCACTCGCTGATCGGGAGCTGCGCGAGATGACGAGGCGATTTTGCGCGGCCCGAAGTGGCGACCCAGGACGGTCGCTGCGGGAACGCAGTACTGGAGCCCTCCCGTCCGGGACCCTAATCGGTGCCCGGGCCACCGTGCCTTGGGAGTCAAGTACTCACCAACCTCGCCGGTACGCAAGCGTCGATGACGGCGGATTCTTCAGGGGACATCGCTGCTCACAGTCAGTTCCTGCCCCGATAAAGAATCACCATGTCTGATCCAGCAAGACCGCTGCGGTGGACCGATGCCATGGCCACCGGCATCGACACGGTCGATGAGCAGCATCAACGCCTGCTGGAGATTTTCAATCGGATCGCCCTCGCGCAGACAGGGGACATCTCGCATAAAACCGTGCTCGCGTGTCTCGATGAGCTGGTCGAGTACACGCGCTATCACTTCCGGGAGGAAGAGCGGCTCATCCGACATTGGCGGGTCGATTCCAGGCACCGCACGATGCATCTGCAAGCCCATGAGAGCTTTCGCGGATTCCTGCGACAAGCCCGGGTGTTCGCCGGCGAGCACGCGCCAGAGGTGACCGTCGAGCTGCTGGCGTTTTTGGCGCAATGGCTACTGCACCACATCATGGGAATGGACAGAAGGATGGCGCGCGAAATTCATCGCCTGCAGGCTGGCGGCGCATTGGATGATGACGCGCCTGCTCCGATCCATGACGCCGGGGATGACGTTGCAGAGACCGTAAGCCGGTTTACGGAGCACCTGGGAAAGCAGACATTCGTCTTGCTCAGCCAACGGCAGCAGCTTATGAAGCTGCAGGCCCTGTACCGGATGTTGCTGCAGTGCGGCGAGGTGTTGAGTCATAGCTGCCAAGAGCAAGAGATGCTCGAGAGCCTCTGCGCCAAACTGGTGCAGGACACCATGTTCAATACGGCATGGATCGGCGAACCCAGCCCATCGAGCGTATTCGACGTGCTGGCGCTGGCCGGCGAGGACCCCGACCAGGTTCGAACGGCAGCGCTGGGATTGACGGACCGGGAAACCGCATCCGTCGTGGGCAAAGCCTGGAATGGGCAACAGCGGACGGTCTGCAACGACACCTTGGCCGATCCAACGTTGCAGCCGTGGCATGCGCGCTTCGCCGAACGTCGCTGGTTCAGCATGCTCGCAATTCCGATTATGCGCGCTGGCCAAATGTGGGCGATTCTGGTGCTGGCCTCACCCCGTCGCGGGTGCTTCGATGGGCCCACGATTGCAGCGTGTTCGCGGATCGTGACCTTGCTGGGTAATGGTCTCGATGAACTGGATGCCAAGAGCCGCTCTCGTGCGCGGCAAGCTCAGGATGCGCGTATGGCGCGCATGGCGCGCAGCGACACGCTCACCGGACTGCCGAACCGCCTGGCAATCGAGGAGTACCTGCCGCAGGCTATCGCCCGCGCGCGCCGCCGCGGCGCGTTGCTGGCGGTCGGTGTGATCGATCTGGATGATTTCAAGCCCATCAACGATCGGCTGGGGCACGAAGCCGGAGACGAATTGCTGCGGCACATCTCGCGTGGCCTGCTCG
This sequence comes from Pseudomonadota bacterium, assembly GCA_021826035.1. The sequence continues at coordinate 5,466 of JAKBBE010000145.1, forward strand.
AGGGGTCGAGAGACACGGATTTCATTGCCCGCCTCGACGGCGATGAGTTCGTGGTGATCCTGGAGAAGCTCGAGGCGACGCAGCTGATGTCGCAGCTCAGCTCTGCATTGCAACGCTTGCATCGAGCGGTCGAGGCCCCCTTCAAGCTGGCAATCGGCGAGGTTGTTTCGATCGACATGGCCATGGGTGTGGCCCTGTATCCCAAGGATGGCAATGAACCGAAGTCGCTGCTGCGCCAGGCCGATGCGGCGATGTATCAGGCCAAGCAGACCAAGAGGGAGCGGGCACAGTGGTGGCAAGTCGGCGTGACCCCGCCGCTGGAGCAGATCGCCGAGACATCTTTTGACCCGTTCGGAGCAGAGGCCCAGGAGTTAATGCAGAGCCTTACGCCGCATCTGCAAACGGTAGCGGAAAAGTTTTCGGCGTCGTTCTACCGCGAGTTGCGGGCACACCCGGAGACTGCCGCGATCCTCGCATGCCTCTCAGACGCTGAGTATCGGGATCTCGCACGAAAACAGTCCTCCCACCTGCGCTTTCTGCTCGATGCTGGAACCACGGAGCAGTCGGTGGCTCAGACCGCGCACCGACTCGGCGTTGTCCACGCTCTCATCGGCATCTCTAGCGCATGGATGTCGCGGGCGATGGGCCTGTATCGCGACTTATTGCGTACCCATCTGAATGCGTCGATGCTTACCGCAAGCATGCGCTACCGTACCTTGCAAGCTGCCGATGCCCGGCTGCAATTGGACATCGAGAGCCAGCTGCAAGCCATGCAGTCCATTCTAGACCAGTACCAGATGCTGCTGGCGCGCCCGATGGACGGCCGGGCGCTGACAGTGGACTGGGCACAGGCGGAACTCAGCGCCCTGGCGGCGCTGCCGGGCATCCGTGCGGCGGTGGTGTGGCGACCGGACGCTCACAACCGACTGTATATCGAGCGGGCAGCCGGTGACGGCGTGAGTAACCTCGTCGATGCGTTCCGCGTACGCGATCTGCACCCGACGCTCGACCGACGGGACGTTCGCGGCCAGGGGCTGGTTGCGACGACCTGGATGACCGAGTGCCAGCAGGAGACCTCGGCCTTTGC
>JAKBBE010000146.1 GCA_021826035.1 Pseudomonadota bacterium
TTAGTCTAGCGCGCACGCCGCTCATCCAGTTGCTGCACGCCCCGAACAAGATCTTCCGCGATAGAGCTCGTTGCCAGTGGGTTCCGCGATGTCGGGTTGGGCAGGAACGACACGTTCGCCCCGAATTCACTCGTTAGCCTCAATTGTAAAGTAACGATCGTCGGCGGGCCCGAGTCGACGGAGACTTCCGAAGCATTGGCGGGCTCGATGCGAGCCTCGCGTTTGCCGCGACGAATCACGAGGTGGTCTCCCCCATCGAGGACTTCGTCGGCTAGTCCCCACATTCGTCGCTTGAAGACTATGGCCAATATGACGCCCAAGATGACTCGCGTGACGGCGAGTGTCGGGTAGTCGGGGGCGGCATTTTGCTCTCATCGGAGAGCATCCACGCACAAACTGCGACGTACATGACGGCGGGAAGCGCGTACTTGAAAAGCGGAATGTGCTTGGTACCCGATATTCGCTTCAAGCTATCAATGTTGGCGGGAGGTGGGAGCAGGTTCTCAGGAATTCTTATGCTTCTTCACTTTGCCTTTTTTACTGCATTCTGGGCCGCAGTGCAGGCATGCAGCGGGTTCACCTCGATGACGGCTCCCTTGTCTGTCGGTCGGAAGCTACGCTTTCAATCGCCGGCTGCATGCTCGGCGTTTGCCGTCGTCTGGGACGAGTCTCTAGGATGTCATCCACTTTGGAATTCCAGTACTCGACATATTTCCCGTAGGCAAGGACAGAGGTTAGGAAAGCGACATGCTCTGGGCAGTCGACGCGGTAGGCGAGAATGCTCGGCAGACCTTCGCGCCGCGCCCTTGCTACGCGATGATTGCCGTCGATGAGGTTATATCGGCCCGGGGAGATCTCCGCAAGGATCACCGGGCGCGAGAGGTCCGCCGCAGCGGTCGTCAGCTCGTTTAACCCCGGGCTGGTACCACCATAGTGCATCTCGGCTAGCAGGACCGGGTCAGCATGGAACTTTCCAGAAGTGCCGATGTAGGTAAGGAGCCGTGAGATGTTGAATTCGAAGATTCCGTTGAGATAGATTTCCTCGCCCGCCTGGGCCTCACACGGGCGAAAGTGCGGGTCCAGGGCAAGTCGCATGGGCATGGGATGAGGGCCGGCTGAGGTCATTATTTTGTATTTCAGAACGATCTTACGATGAGCCCGGAAAGGACCCGAAGAGCAATATCCCGAGCGGTGCCCGAATCGTTACCCCGGCAGGACGCCCCGAAGCGCCAGCAGTCAGGCCTGGCGGCCGGCCACGAGAGAGAAGCTTGTCGTGCTCGCGGGCTGTTTTGCAAGTGATTGCGAGGGGCTGGCGGCGTGCCTTGAGTCCAGGATCCGCAGTACGATCTCGCTTTGATACCGGGATCACGGGGCGACGCTGGCGATCTGGTCTATTCTTGACAGTAGATTGGAGATCCACCGGAACCTGACGTATGGCGACCGAGGTACTTTGGCTCACGGCGATCGCTGTGGTTGTTGCCGCCGCCGCACTGGCACGGCCTCGCCGGCGAGCGGTTCATGGGCGCGACCGGCCATGGCCGCTCGAGCCGACTCCAACGCTTCTCAGCGAGCCGGAGCAGGTGCTCTACCGGCGATTGGTGGAGGCGCTGCCGGAGTATCGTGTGCTCACCCAGGTGCAGTTGGCGCGCGTGCTGCGATTCAAGCGGGGTCAGCGCGATCGAGCCGTGTGGAACAGGATCAGCCAGCTTTCGCTTGACTTCTTGATCGCAAGACCCGACACGAGCATTATCGCTGCGGTCGAGCTCGACGATTCCAGTCATCTCCGCGCTGATCGTCAGGACGCCGACGCGAGAAAACAGCACGCCCTAGAGTCTGCAGGAGTTCCGCTGATCAGGTGGCGAGTCGGGAAGATGCCTGATGTAGTATCTATCAAGTCAGCTGTGGCCGGTCTGGGCGGTGGAAGGCTCGCGGAACCGTACACTGAGACGACCGCGCGCAAGGCCGGAACTGTGCCCGTTCGCTGACGAGTTTCGAGGAAGAGCCAAGACCGATGGACGATCAAGACAACCCATGTCTGGCATCTCATCGCCGGTGCATCGAGCGCATTTCCCAGAATTGGCCGGCCTTTCTCGCGACGAGATGTGATCGCCTGCGGCACGGGGGTGAGACAGAGAGAGTCGCCGAGGCGATCACGGAGGACTTATTTACTGGGGTGCTCGATTGGAGCAAGGGCGATCTGATGTACCAGGTCGGGTATGCCGATATTGTCATCAGCAACCATCTTGCGAAATATCTGGTCATCGAGGTGAAACGCCCGGGGATGCTTTTCCCGGGTCGAACGGCGCTCGAGAACGCAATAGCGCAGGCACGACGGTATGCGGGGGAGCAGAAGATACCGTCCGTAGCGGCAACCGATGGACGGTACCTTTATGCGGCGGACGTCACGGGCGGCGGTCTGACCGATCGGGTGATGATTGATCTCAGCTCCGCGGATGCGCCGGTTGAATTGTGGAACCTGAGCGTCCACGGAATCTATCGTGCCCCAACCGGTTCAGTTGGAAGCGTTGCGATCCTTCCGGAAGCCTCCGTGCTGCCTGCGCAGCAAGAGTTGGCGATCCTTGTGCATCCCAAATACAAGCTGCCCGCTCCGTGCTTCGCGTATGTACCGGATGCCAGCCGCCCGGCGACCTGGAAGCTGCCATACCGCATGATGGACGGTGCTGTGGATCGCAAACGGCTTCCCAAAGCGATCCAGGCGATCCTGGGCAATTACCGCGGGGCAAGGGTGGGAGGCATCCCCGAAGGGGATATGCGCGCGGTGCTGGTCCGCCTTGCGCGCGCAGCCTGGAGTGAAGGCCGAATGCCGCCGAGGGCGCTCGCGCCCGCTCCCGCATACCAACAGCTCGCCCTGGTGCTTGCTCAGTTGGGGCTGTCTGAGCAGATGGTCGGCAAGGATACCGAGGACGTAGGTTCCTCAGGGGGATAGGCAACGAACTGCAATGGGATCAGCCCCAGCGCGAAATCCATGGTCGTTCGCACGTCGTCGGCTTCGACCAGCGGGGTTCATCCCAGGAAACTGGAACCAGCTGTTATTTTAGACCCGGAACCAACGGCGTTCGCGGGAAAAAAGTCCAACGAAATCAATGGTCGGGGTGAAGCGCCACACGCTGTTCCTGCAATCCCCGTTCGAGTTCGCCTGAGGTGACCCTGCGATCGCCCACTGCGCTGTCGAGGCGCGAGACGGTCACGCAGCGATTTCGGACGATCGCACTGGCGGGATGAGCAGGTCCGCGGGAATATGAAACCGCTGGCGGAGTCTGCGCACCATGGTCATGCTCAGCTCGCGCTTTCCGGTCAGTACCTCGCTTACACGGCTGGCCGTTCCCAGAAGGGGTATTAGGTCGCCACGCGACAGTCCGTGCTGATCCATCAAATAGGTGAGAAGGTCGGGGAGCGACGGCACACGTCGCGGCCATCGAGAGCGCTCATACGCCTCGGTAAGGCATGCTTGAGCCACCATCCTGGCTTGGTCTGCCGGATCGCTCGAGTTCATCAGCCTCTCGACCAGCGCCTTGGCCTGAGCATGATCCGCGTCGTTTTGAATGACGATCACTGTGGTCTTCATTACACGGTCTCCGCATCAACCTTGTCGTAGTCCTCGTGCGATCCAAAAAATCGGATCATCAATACGCCATGGGCGTACTGCACGACGGCAATCAGTCGATAGTCATTGCCCTTGATGTTGAATACCACCCGGCTGCCCTTGAGAATGCTCGCCTTCGGGTGAGCCTTCTTCACGTCCTCCGGCCTTCTCCATTGCGCCTTCTCTACTATGGCCGCCCAAACATCGTACTGTGCTCGTGCAGCCTTGATCCCACGGTGGCCTACCCGAGCCGCGAAATAGCGTTCCACGACGTCGGTGCCGATGACGATCATGGGTCGCCATAATGCCAAGAATTCCATAAAATGGAAATGCGGATTCCAGTTTATAGAACTATCGCCGGGTACAAGCTCCTGTCGACCTGCGCGGGCGATGATGCTACTTGAGCAGCACTCCAGGGCGCTCAGTAGCCTTCAGTGGATGCAGGCAATTCCCAGGACAGGATTTGAACCTGCGACACCTACGTCCCGAACCGTCTTAGACCCTGTCTAGGTGTCTCAATAGCAGTCCATGCAAGTCTACAAGTTATTGATTCGACGCTGAATATCGTCTGGACCAGAATGGCGCCATCCCGGGACTGTCCGTGCGTGTCGGCACGAAAGGAACCGCGAGCTGGTCGCTGCTCATCCCGGTGGCCGGCGAGGGCGGGACCAAGGCGAGCGGGAAGCTCCTCTTGGGCGGCAAGCACCGGGTGAATCTCGGCCGCTATCCGGCGGTCTCGATCGCGGAGGCGCGTGCGAAGGCCGCCAGATTGCTCGAGCAGGTCCAGCGAGGGGTGAGCCCGCTCGTGACCGCGAGCGCGGCTCGCACGGCCGGTGGCCTCACCATCGAGGATCTGTCGAAGGAATTTCTGCAGCAGTACGTCTACTCCCGGGAGCTCGACTCCGCCCGCAAGTACGAATTGGCCTTCGCCCGGCACATCAATTCCCGCATTGGGCGCCAGCTCGCCGAGCGCCTCAATCGCGAGCAGGTGCGCCGTGATGGATGCCGCACGTATTCGGCGCAAACGCCCGGCGGGGGAGCGTGGCGGCCCGATCGGGGGAGTGGAGGCGGGGCCCGCACCACTATGGGCGTGCTCCGCCACAGGTACTCCTGGGCGATCAATGAAGCGAAGCTCAGGCGTTCGGACAACCCCGCCAGCAACATCGTCAGGAACCTGCCGAAACGCAAGGCGCGAGACGTCGTGCTGTCATTCAGCGAAGCGCGCACCGTCTGGCAAGCCGCGGAGTCGACCGGCCATCCGTTCGGGACACACGTGCAGCTCCTGCTCCTCACGGCTTGCCGCTGCGATGAATGGGTCTCGGCGCGCGTGAGCTGGATCGACATGGAGCAGGCGCTCATGGTGATCCCGGCCGGCGCGTGCAAGAGCGATCACGTTCATGTCGTGCCGCTCGTGTCGCAGGCAATGGAGATCGTAAAGCGCATCCCGAAACCGAAGCAGGGCGATTACCTTCTCTCGAGCACGGATGGGCGCGCCGATACAGGGGGTGCCGAAGTATTTCCGCACTCGTCTCCCCGATGCGATCCTCGCGGTCACCGGAGAGAAGTTTGCCAAGAAGTTCAGCTCGCACGATCTGCGTCGGACGGTCGCGACGCGCCTCGCGGAAAGCCTCGGCGATGCGGGCGACAAGCTCGTCAAGCGAGTCCTCGGCCACTCCGATGGGAGCGTGACCGCAATCTACAATCGGTACGGGTACGTGAAGGAGATGCGGAAGGCGCTCGAGCAGTGGGCGAATGATCTGACGAATACGCCCGCGCCGGAGCATCCGTCGGGTCCTCTCGCGCGGCCGAGTGCTCACCAATACGAGTTTTCGTAAGTCATTGAATATATAGACAGATTCTATCGGCTATTATTCGAGTATTTCGTTTAATGCTTCGACTTATTCGGTTAATGTATGATGGCCGCCAATGAGGAGAATCGCCGGTGGCAGCAGTATTGAGCCTGGGCCCAGAGCCCATCCAACCGACCGAAGAAATGTCGGCGCTTGCGGCCGATGCCAGTCGGCGCCTGTTTCGCGCTATGGGCGCGAATCGGCAGGAGACTTGCGTCGTTCGATTCGAGAGCGCACCCGAGGAGCCCGTGGTCCTGCCTGCTGCCGCCGTCCGACTGCTCGGCGCTCTGTTGACGGAGCTCGCCAAGGGCAATGCAGTGACCCTCATGCCGCACCACGCTGAGTTGACGACTCAGGAGGCCGCGGATCTGCTGAACATCTCCCGCCCCTATCTCGTGAGCCTGCTCGAGAATGGCCAGTTGCCCTTCCACAAGGTGGGAACGCACCGTCGAGTTCGATTTTCGGATCTCATGACATACAAGCGACGCCGGGACGCCGAGAGCGAAGCGGCGCTGTGCGAACTTGCCGCACTTTCGCAAGACATGAAGCTCGATACCTGAGCGGCAGAGCGGACGCACGGAGCATCGGGGGAGCAGAGTTGGCGAGCTTTACCGTCGTCTACGACGCATGCCTGCTATATCCCGCCTCGATCCGTGATCTCGTCGTGGAAGTCGGGCGCACCGGGCTGCTGCGTGCGAAATGGACGGAGCGCATCCACAGCGAATGGATCAGCGCTGTCCTGTGCCAAAGACCAGAACTCGTTCGTTCCCGGCTCGAGCGCGTTGCAGAGCTCATGAATGCGGCGGTGGACGACTGTCTCGTTTCGGGCTTCGAATCCTTGGAAGCTGGCCTGACAGGTCTTCCCGATCCCAATGACCGCCATGTGCTCGCCGCCGCCATTCACTCTCCTCGAGCCCATCGGTCACGTACCACCAACGGAGTTCGAAGCAGAGTACTATCGTCAGCAACCC
>JAKBBE010000147.1 GCA_021826035.1 Pseudomonadota bacterium
GCCCGGCATCGTCCCGACCTCGAGCGCACGGCCCCGGGGCGTCGAGGGCAGCTCGAGCCAGTCCGCGAACGCGCTCCAGAACCCTTCCAGGTCGGTCACGGACCAGCGCCACAGGCTCGCGTAATCGCCACAGTGCACGCCCCGCTCGCGTGCGAGCCAGCGCATGAACGCGGTTATGCGCGCCGCCTCGACGGTCGCGCCGGACGGTTGCCACACCGGCGTGCTCATCAACAAGGTGTCGCTTGCGAGGCGAAAGTCAGCCGGGCGAGAAAACGCTCGATTGCCGGCACCACCCCGGGCTCATCGAGCAGCGGCGCATGGCCCCGCTGCTCCACCGTGAGCCATTCCAGGTCGGGTTTCGCGCGCTGCATGCGCTCGACGATGGCGGCGCTCAGGAGGTCCGACTGCGCCCCGCGGATCGCGAGCATCGGCACGGCCCGGATCTGCGCGAACAGCGGCCACAGATCCGGCGGCACCGCCGGGGCGGCGCGGATCGCCTCGCCGATCAGCGGATCGGAATCGAACACCGGCGTCCCCGAGGCATCCTCGCGGTAACTGCGGCGCGTCACGACGGACCATTGCGCCTCGGACAGACCGGGCCAGGCCGCGCCGTTGACCGCGCGGAACTGCGCCACCGCCTCCGCCCAGGTGCGTACCGGCGGCAGCTTTCCGGTGTAGCCGCGGATGCGCTCGATACCGCGCGGGTCGGCCTCGGGACCGATGTCGTTGAGCACGATACCGGTCACGGCGCGCGGCGCGCCCGCCGCGAGCAGCATCGCCAGCAGCCCGCCGAGGGAGGTCCCGATGATTCCGACCCGGGTCAGCTTGAGGACCTCCATCAGCCTCTGAAGGTCCTGCAGGTAGACCCTGGGATGATAGTTGCGCCAGTGGGAATCGCGCTGTGAGAGACCCCGGCCTCTCAGGTCCGGGCAGATCACCCGGTAGCGGGTGGCCAGGTGTGGGGCCAAGCGCTCGAAGTCCCGGCTGTTGCGGGTCAATCCCGGCAGGCACAGCACCGCAGGCGCTGCCGGACCGGCCGTCTCGTACACCCGGCTGAAGAGTGTCAGGCCGTCGAAGCTGCTCCAGCGTTGCTCGCGCGAGACCGCCGTGCCGTCATTCATTGCATGTGCCACCCGTGGCTGACCACCAGCGACTGGCCCGTGAGGGCGCTCGAGTCGAAGGCGCAGAAGAACAGCGCCGCCTCGGCGACATCCTCCAACGTCGTGAACTGCCCATCAACCGTTTCCTTCAGCATGACCTCGCGCACGACCTCCTGCTCCGAGAGGCCGAGCGCCTGGGCCTGCTCGGGGATCTGTCGGTCCACGAGCGGCGTGCGCACGAACCCGGGGCAGATCACGTTGGCGCGCACGCCACGCCCGGCGCCCTCCTTGGCCACCGCGCGGGCGAGGCCGAGCAGCCCGTGCTTGGCCGCCACGTACGGGGCCTTCAGGACCGAGGCCTCCGTGGAGTGCACCGAGCCGATGTAGAGGATGCTGCCCCCGTCCTGGCCGTACATCTGCTTCAGCGCCGCCCGCGTGGTGAGGAACGCCCCGTCCAGGTGCACCGCCACCACCCGGCGCCAGTCCGCGAACGAGAGCGCCTCCAGCGGGGAGATAACCTGGATGCCGGCGTTGTTGACCAGAATGTCGAGCCGTCCGCAGGCGCCGATCGCCTCACTCATGCCGGCTTCGACCTGCTCCTCGCAGGTCACATCCATGACGAGCGGCATTGCCTCCCCGCCCGCCGCGCCAATCTGCGTGGCCGCCTCCTCGGTGCGCGACCGATCCAGATCGCTCACCACGACGCGCGCTCCCTCGCGGGCGAAGGTGCGCGCGATGGCCAGACCGATTCCGCTCGCCGCGCCGGTGATGAGCGCGACCCGTCCCAGCAGACGGGAACCGCTCACTCGCGGCCCGCCTGGTAGTCATACGTGATGGTCGCCTGAACGGTGCGCGGTGCCCCGTAGAAGCCAATCTGGCTCACCCCGCCGATAAAGGAATTGGCCGGCCCGATCGGTCCGGCGCCGAAGTCGTAGCCCGCGACCCGGTAGTAGCGGTTGGTGAGGTTCTCCCCGTCGATCGAAAAGCGCCACAGGCCGCTCGCGGTGGTGTAAGTGAGGTGGGCGTTGAGCAGACCGTAGGCGGGCTGGTCGGTCGGGCTCGGGAAGGTGACCGCCACCTTGGTGAAGCTGCGCCAGTCGTAGCCCGCGCGGGCCACCAGCGCGCCGGAATTGAGGTACCACGCATAGGAGACGTTGGCCGAGACCGTCCAGCGGGGCGCGTTCAGCGGACGATTCTGGCCGGCAATATTGACCGCCCCCACCCCGGCGGTGCAGCCCGGCGCAGCGCTGAACACGCTGCAGGGGACGAGATAGTTCTGGTAGTAGGAGTCGAGGTAACCGACGTTCAGACCCAGCGTGAGCGCGCGACTCACCCGCCAAGCCGACTCGAGCTCCGCGCCCTGATTGATCTGCTTGCCGGCGTTGAGCTCGGCCGTGAGATTCGTCGGCACGCCCGCGTGCTCGACGAACTGCTGCACGCCGATCTGGGCGTCCGTCAGCGGATCGTAGAAGGCGGCCATGTTCAGCATCAGCCGGTGGTCGAGCCAGGTCGACTTCACGCCCAGCTCGTAGTTGTTGGCGATCTCCGAGGCATAACCATTCTGGGTTCCCGGGTACACGGCGGCATTGCCGCGCATATCGAACCCGCCGCTCATGAAGCCCCGACTGTACATGACGTAGCCCATCAGCGTGGGCGTGAAGTGGTAATCGAAGCCGAGTCGGGGCGTGATGTTCACGAAGGGACGGGTGCGCTGGTAATTGGTGACGACCCCCGGATCGGGGAAGAACCCGGCGGGGACGTCATTGGGATTGAAGAACTGCTGGCCGGGATACAGCTGCGTGGGCGCGACGCTCGCGTAATCTGCCTGGTAGACATAGGCTCTCTTCACGTCCTCGTTCCAGCGGATGCCGGTATCGAGGTTGAGCTTGTCGGTGAGCGTCCAGGTGGCATCCCCGTAGAGCGCATAGCTCTTGGTGCGCACGCAGCCCTGCACCAGCTCCGTGATGTACAGATCGTACGCGGGGATGCCGAGCAGATTGAGCGTGCCGATCGAGGCGTTGTAGTCGCCACAGGCCGTGCTGTTCATGAAGAACACCCCGCCCACGCCCTTCACCCGCTGGCCGGTGTACGTGATGTTGCTCTCGAGGGAGGTCTGCTGGTCCTTGTAGCGCGCCGGCACCTCGAACAGGTTCTGGTTCATCTCGGCGAAGTTGATGAACTGCTGCCCCTGGCCGCGGTAGTAGGCGCCGATCACCTTCAGGCCGAGATGATCCGCCAGCTTCTGGGTGTAGGTGCCGGAGAAGCCGTTGCGATGGAAGTAGTCCCGGCTCACCGGCATGTCGTCGTAACTGTCGAACGGGTTGGCGAGCTGCGGCACCAGGTAATTGTTCATGCGCTGGCCGCCCGAGGCATTCGAGTTGTCCAGGATGTCATCGGCGATGAGCACGAGCTTGGAGCTTGCGCCCCACAGCAGCGTCAGGTTGGCCCGGCCGGCCAGCACGTCCTTGTTCGAGAGCGACTCGCCGATGGAATTCTGGGTGCTCGGCACCGCGCCGGGCTGCGCGACCACGTGCCCGTAGCCGCCGCGGCGGAAGTACCCGACCGATACGCCGAAATAGACGTGCCGGTCCACGATCGGGGTGGCGAACTCGAGCTTGTAGTCGTTCTCGCCGTAATTACCGCCGGTCACCGACATCGTGAGCCGTCTCGGTCCGACGACGCCCGCGGTCACGTACTTGATCGCACCGCCGATGGTGTTCTTCCCGTAGAGCGTGCCCTGCGGGCCGCTCAGCACCTCGATGCGCTTGACGTCGAGCACATCGAGGAGCGCCCCCTGGTTGCGCGCCATGTACACCCCGTCGATGTACACGCCCACCGCCGGATCGTTCCCCCACAGCGGATCGGACTGCCCGATGCCGCGGATGTAGACGTTGATGGTGCTGCTCGTGGCCCGATCCGCAGAGATCTTCATGTTGGGCACGAAGCTGTTGAGGCCGGTGAGATTCTTGACACCCCAGTCGCGCAACTGGCGCGCCGTCATCGCGGTGTCGGTCAACGGGACGTTCTGCAGGTTCTGCGCACGCCGCATCGCGGTGACCACGATCTCGCGAAGCTGGATCGGTGCCGCCTCGGCGTGCGCCGGATCCGGCGCACGGGCCTCGGCGGCCGTCGGGGCCGATGTTTGTGCCTGGGCGATTCCCGCGGCGAGACAGGAAGCGACGACTGCATGGACCAACCGGTTACGCATGGACCCCCCCCCTTGTTGTGCATCTGCCGTGCGCCGGGTCAGCGGCGGACAGCAGTCATATCTAGTTGAACGTTCGTTGTACTTATTTCAACAGGCGTTGAAGATACGACCGGGATGGGGAAAATGCAATATGCCCCCGACGGGCGGCGCAGCCGAGTGGGTCCGCGCGCCGGCCGTCCGCCGGCCGGCCGGCAAGCCCGAGCCCTGGCGGGGCTATCTATCGGATGGGCACAGTGACTAGAATATTTCTTTGAATCTAGGAACTTACGATGGCCCGACCCCGGCGCACGACCAAAGAGAAACTGCTGGATGCCGCCGAGAGGCTCTTCGCGCGCAAGGGCTATCACGGCACCTCGCTGCGCACCATCACGCGGGCGGCCGGGGTGGACTTGGCGTTGGTGAATTATCACTTCGGCGGCAAGCAGGCCCTGTTCGAGGCGGTGATCGACCGGCGCGGGGCGATGCTCAACGAGGAGCGGCTGCGGCGACTCGCCGAGATGCGTCGCGCGGCCGAGCCGGGCCGCCCGTCCACCGAGGCGGTGGTGAGCGCGTTCTTCGATCCCATCCTGGACTTTCTGGAGCACGCCGATCCGGGCTGGCACAGCTACTTCGCGCTGCTCGCCGAGGTCAACAACTCCCCCGTCTGGGGCAAGCGCCTCATGGGCAAGACGTTCAACACCACGGTCAAGCAGTTCATCGCGGCGCTGATGCAGTCCCTGCCCGAGGCGGCGCCCGAGGATGTGTACTGGGGCTACAACTTCCTCACCGGCGCCCTCACCCTCTCGCTCGCCGAAACCGGTCGACTGGACGTGCTCTCTGGGGGCCTGTGCCGCTCGGCGGACGTCGCGGCCCTGCGCGCGCGGCTCGGGCCGTTCGTCTCGGCGGGTTTGCGGGGCCTCGCGCGACGCCCGCAAGCCGGTTGACCCGGTCGGCCGGCCCGAGCACCCCGGCTCAGGAATTCAGGCGCCTGCCGCTTTGCCGCCCGCGTTACGCTCCCGTGGCGGCCAGGATGGTCCGGCGAACCAGCGTCTCGAAGATCGGCAGCTTGTAGCCGTTCTGGCTGAGCGGCGCCGCGCCCTGCAGGGCCGCCTGCGCGGCGATGCGGGCGAGCGGCGCGTCGATCGTCCGCCCGAGGAGCTGCGCCTCGGCGGCCATCGCGCGGTGTGGTACCGGTGCGGCGGCGCCGAGTACGACTGCTGCTTTACGGCAGACGCCCTGCACTACGGCGACGTCCGCGATCGGCCAATCGAACGAATCCAGCTCGCCAAATCGAAGATGCATCGAGCGCACCGTCTGCGGCTGGAGCGGCAGGACGATGGCCGTGAGGATCTCGCCCGCAACCAGCGCATACTCGCGCTGCAGGTCGACCTGCGGCAGCAGCAAGAATTGCTCCAGGATCACATGGCGCCTCGCGCCGTCCTGGCCAGTGATCTCGAGCCCGGCATCGAATGCGACCAGCGCCATCGCCGGGGTCGAGGGATGCACGATGGCACAGCCGTGGTGATCGAAGATCGCGTGGTACCGGTTCTCGCCGGCGAAGGCGAAGCAGGTCTCGCCTCCCTTGCGCGCGCACCGGTGGGCGCGCAAGCGCAAATACCAGCAGCGCAGCCGCTGCAGCAGGTTGCCGCCGAGCGTGGCGAGATGGCGGATCTGCGGACTCGCCGCAGCGCCGGCCGCATCGGCCAGCGCGCCGAAGCGCAAGCGAACCTCAGCATGGGCGGCAATCTGAGCGCGCGTCATATTGGCCCCGATGCGCAGTCCGCCCGGGTCCGGCTCGATGCGATCGCGTCCGGCGATCTGCCTGAGGTTGATAATGCGGCGCGGCGCGAGCAAGCCTTCCGTCATCAGGTCGAGCACATCGATGCCGCCGGCCTTGAGCACCGCGGCATCCAACCGGGAACCACCGCCCGGATCGACCATCGCCTGGGCGACCGTCGATGTGGCCGCGCGCGCGGCCTGCTCGATGTCGCCCGGACTCATCCACTCGAACTCGTTCATGGCGGCACGCTGGGGGCGGGCACGCGGCCGAGCGCGGTCAGGATCGCTGCCGGCGTCATGGGCAGGC
>JAKBBE010000148.1 GCA_021826035.1 Pseudomonadota bacterium
GCGCACCTGGTCGTACTCCGGCGCATAGCGGCGCAGCAGCGCCTCGTAGTCGGCCTGCAGCGGCGCCGGGTCGTCGGTGCGCTCGTTCCACAACAGCGCCACCTGCCCGCCCTCGACCAGAATGCGCCGCGCCTCGTGGCGCGTCTTCTGCGGATCGAACCAGTGGAAAGCCTGCCCGGCGGTGAACCACTCGACGCTCTGTGCGGCGAGTGTGGTCGCCTCGGCGGTACCCGCCACGCTGGTGAACCCCGCCCGGCCGCCGAGCCATTGCTCGGCCGCCTCGCGCATGTCGCGATTCGGCTCGACCGCCCAGACCCGCAGTCCCGCCTCGAGCAGCTGCGCGGTGAGGATCCCGGTGCCCGAACCGACATCCGCGACGCGACTCCCCGGCGCCAGTCCGCGTGCGTCGCGCAAGAACTGCAACGCGTCCTGCGGATACTGCGGTCGGTACTTCACGTAATCGGCGACGCGGCTGGAAAAGCGCTGAGTGGAGTCGGCGGTCATGGCGCAATTATACGGTCGCCCCCTGCCGGCGGGGTGCGATTCCGAGGCGCGGCGCCTCGAGCGGTGGCCGGAGGAATCCTCCACGTGGTTCACACTCGGTTCAGGGCAAACATGCGAGACTCCCATCCGCACCGGTGCTGAGCGTGGCTCCCGGACGGCGCAAGATTCCCCCCGTGCGCCACCCTTTATTGAGCCTCGTCCCGGATTCGAGTCACCTCGCCCGGTGCGCCTTCCCTCCCCCGAATACCCGCCGTCACGCACGTGTGTCCCGCCGTGCAGGTCGGCGGCACCGGCGTCGCCGGATCCCCTCCACGAGCCTGTTGTCCCCGATTCACGCTGAGTTCAGCGCACTGCTGCGACACTGATCGTGCACCGGAGCCGCATGCGGCTCCCGGACGGCGCAACGCTCCCCCTCGTGCGCCACTGTGTTTGGACTCGTCCTGGATTTGGGTCGCGGGCTCCGGTGCTTTCTCCCCGCCCACCGTACAACCACCGAGCGGTCGTGGCCGCGACTCGGCACTCGCAACACCGCCGAGGAGCCCGTCCATGAGCACATTGCTTCGACTGATTCACGCTCAGTTCAGCGCACTGATGAGACACTGACTGTGCACCGGAGTCGCGTGCGGCTCCCGGACGGCGCAACTCCCCCCTCCTGCGCCACAGTGTTTGGACTCGTCCTGGATTTGAGTCGCTGACTCCGGTGCTTTTTCCCCGCCCACCGTACAACGACCGCGCGGTCACGACCGCCACTCGGCGCCCCCGACACTGCGGCGAGCCCGTCCAGGGGTGCACACCGCTTCGGCAGATTCACGCTGAGTTCAGCGCACCGGTGCGACACTGACTGTGCACCGGAACCGAGTGCGGTTCCCAGGACGGCGCAAATTCCCCCCGTGCGCCACAATTTTCAGACTCGTCCTGGATTTGGGTCGCCCCGACCGGTGCATTCTCTCCCCCCAAATGCAGACGGGGTTCGCCACTGGCGAACCCCGTCTGTTTCTCACTGCATCGGCAGCCCGCACGCGGGCCGCAGATTATTCGCCGACGGCCTGCGGTGCGAAGTTCACCGTGGTCGTCCAGGTCGGCACCTGGGTCGAGTCCGTAGTAATCGCGAGCTTCACAGTGGCCTTACGCTCACGCGAGGCCAGCACGATACCGGTCTGCGTGTCGCAGGACGCCGCAATCGGGAAGGTGCTGACGATGTGCACCGCCTTGGCGGCGAGCACATCGGCACGGCTGGTGCTGGCCGGCTCGATCTTAGCGCCGGTGATGTTCGTGTTCTGCGCCGTCGCGAACTCGTAGTTCACCGCCCCCTCCCACAGGCCGCGCTTCGGCGCGCCCGAGGTGCTGATGACCGCATCCTTCGTGAGCGGCGGTTGGCTCAGCTGGACCTCAATCGGCTGCGCCGGGAACAGCTTCTGACGAGTGGCCATGCCCTGCAGGCGCCACACCGCCAGATACTGCACCGGGAAGCTGCTCTTGCAACGCACCGGGTACATGGTGCGGAAGTGGGTCCCCGTGCCGTCCGAGTGCAGCGGCACCTTGCCGCCACCACCGACCTGGAACAGATAAATCGGTTGGCTGACCAGACCGCCGGACTTCACCGTCGCCGAGATCGGATACATGCCGATGTCCGGGTTGGCCTGAATCTGCGTCGGCGTCTGGTTTTGCACCTTGACGCCGCAGCCCGCCAACGCCAGCGCTGCCACACCGATTGAAAAACGAGCTACCTGACGCATGCCGCCTCCCTCCGAGACGCGATTTTGAAAACGAAAAAGCTTCGATGCCAATTTGGGAGTTTGACAACTAATTGTGACACTGACAAGAGTCCCGAGCGAGAACGGAGCCACAGCCGCAAAATAAAAGGCCGGGTCCTGCGCCAAACGCAGGACCCGGCCCTGGTACGACAGAGCGACGCTTATTTCTTCTTGCGTGCGCCGGCCCGCTTGGCCGCCCGGAAGGAAATTCCAGCGCGCATGGCCTTCTGCTGCACCGCGGCCGGAGTACGGCCGAGCTTCTTCGCCACTTCGGTCGTCGGAGTGCCCGCCTTCGCGAGCGCCTTCAAAGTCTTCAGTTCACTGGCGCTCCAGGACGCGCCATCGTTCGGGGGACGTTTCGCCATTATAGACTCCCAAATACACCCAACTACAGGGTTTCGGGGCCGGATCATACACGTATTTTAACGCCCGTCCAACTTCTTTCAGCCAACGTGTTGTAGGAACTGTGTGGTGTGTTCCGCGAAAGTGACAGGTCAGAATGACTGTTCACGCAGGAGTTGTCGGCCGCCTCCGATGCAACGGAGGCGGCCGACGCCGCTATCAGTAGCGGTAATGGTCAGACTTGTAGGGGCCGGCCCGATCAACGCTGATGTAACGCGCCTGCTCATCGCTGAGCTCGGTCAGCTCGGCGTTGAACTTGCTCAGCTGCAGCCGCGCGACCTTCTCATCGAGTCGCTTCGGCAGCACGTACACGCCCACCGGGTATTTCTCCGGATTGCAGTACAGCTCGATCTGTGCCAGCGTCTGATTCGCGAAACTCGCGCTCATCACGTAGCTCGGGTGACCGGTGGCACAGCCGAGGTTCACCAAGCGACCCTCGGCGAGCAGGATGACGCGGCGCCCGTTCGGGAAAATGACGTGATCGACCTGGGGCTTGATGTTCTCCCAGGTGTAGCGACGCAGGCTCGCCACATCGATCTCGTTGTCGAAGTGCCCGATGTTGCACACGATCGCGTTGTGCTTCATGCGCACCATGTGATCGTGCTTGATCACATGCAGATTGCCGGTGGCAGTGATGAACATGTCGGCCTTGTCGGCCGCATACTCCATGGTCACCACCCGGAAACCCTCCATCGCTGCCTGCAGTGCGCAGATCGGGTCGATTTCCGTCACCCACACTTGGGCGGCAAGTGCCCGCAGCGCCTGGGCGCATCCCTTGCCCACGTCGCCGTAGCCGCACACCACGGCGATCTTGCCCGCCACCATCACGTCGGTGGCGCGCTTGATGCCATCCACCAGCGATTCACGGCAGCCGTACAGGTTGTCGAACTTGCTCTTGGTCACCGAGTCATTGACGTTGATGGCCGGGAACGCGAGCCGCCCCTCTTTGGCCATCTGGTAGAGCCGGTGCACCCCGGTGGTGGTCTCCTCGGTCACGCCGCGGATGTGTCCGATGCGCGCGGAGTACCACTTGGGATGCTGGGCGAGCTTGGCGCGGATCGCCGCGAACAGCGCCGTCTCCTCCTCGCTGCTCGGATGGGCGATCACGGCCGGATCCGCCTCGGCGCGTACGCCAAGATGCATCAGCAGCGTCGCATCCCCACCGTCGTCGAGGATCATGTTGGTGTAGTGACCGTCCTGCCACTCGAAAATGCGGTGCGTGTAGTCCCAGTAATCCTCCAGCGTCTCGCCCTTGAAGGCGAACACCGGAGTGCCGCGCACGGCGATGGCCGCAGCCGCGTGATCTTGCGTCGAGTAGATGTTGCAGGAGGCCCAGCGCACCTGCGCACCGAGCGCCTGCAGCGTCTCGATCAGCACTGCGGTCTGGATCGTCATGTGCAACGAGCCGCTGATGCGCGCTCCGGCGAGCGGCTGGGCGGCGGCATATTCCTCACGGATCGCCATCAGACCCGGCATTTCCGTCTCGGCGATCAGGATTTCCTTGCGGCCCCAGTCCGCCAGTGACAGGTCAGCGACTTTGTAATCCGCGGGCTGAGCGCCCGATTTGAGGTTGGCGTTCATGTTAATTGCTCCAATGAGTTCATTGAGCGCCGTGTGACACACAGTCGCGCTTCTCGAGCCTGGCAGGTGGCAGCCGAAGAACGGCCGCCGGCCCGTCGCAACGCTCCTCGAGTAGCGCCGTGCCGCCGCACTGTGCGGCGACAATTGAGTCCCGGCGGCGCCGTGGACACGGCGCCGCCGGGACTCAGATTCAGGCCGCCTTGCTCGCCTTGGCGTCCTCGGCCAGAACCTCGGCCCGGTCGGTCCGTTCCCAGCTGAACTCCGGCTCGGTGCGGCCGAAGTGCCCGTAGGCGGCGGTCTTGCGGTAAATCGGGCGCGCCAGATCGAGCATCTGACGCAGTCCGTACGGCGTCAGGTCGAAGTGCTTGCGCACCAGGCGGGTGAGTTGCTCGCGCGAGAGTCGGCTCGTGCCGAAGGTCTCGATCATGATCGAGGTCGGCTCCGCGACGCCGATCGCGTAGGACACCTGCACCTCGCAACGCGCGGCGAGCCCCGCCGCGACGATGTTCTTGGCGACGTAGCGGGCCGCATAGGCCGCCGAACGGTCGACCTTGGAGGGGTCCTTGCCGGAGAACGCACCACCGCCGTGACGGGCGAATCCGCCATAGGTATCGACGATGATCTTGCGGCCGGTGAGTCCGCAGTCGCCCACCGGACCGCCGATGACGAATCGTCCGGTCGGATTGATGTGGAATTGCGTGCTCTTGTCGACCCACTCGCTCGGCAGCACCGGCTTGAGGATCTCCTCCATCACCGCCTCGCGCAGATCCTCGGTGCTCACGTCCGGGGCGTGCTGCGTCGAGAGCACCACCGCCTCGAGTCCGACCGGCTTGTCCTCCTCGTACCGCAGAGTGACCTGGCTCTTCGCATCGGGACGCAGCCAGGGGAGCTTGCCGGACTTGCGCACCTCGGCCTGGCGCTTCACCAGCCGGTGCGCCAGGGTGATCGGCGCCGGCATCAGCACGTCGGTCTCATCGGTCGCGTAGCCGAACATCAGCCCCTGGTCGCCAGCGCCCTGCGCGCGCTCGTCGCTGCGGTCCACACCCTGCGCGATGTCCGGGGACTGCTTGCCGATGATGTTGATCACCCCGCAGCTTGCGCCGTCAAAGCCCATGTCCGAGGTGTTGTAGCCGATATCCAGAACGGTCTTGCGCACCAGTTCCTCGATGTCGACCCAGGCCGTCGTGGTCACTTCGCCGGCAACGATCACGACGCCGGTCTTGATCAGCGTCTCGCACGCCACCCGGCCGCGCGGATCGACCGCCAGGATCGCATCGAGCACGGCGTCGGAAATCTGATCGGCGACTTTGTCGGGATGTCCTTCGGAGACCGACTCGGAGGTAAACAGGTAGCGGTTGGTCATCAGTTCGTTCCCGTGAAGAGTTCAGTTTCAGAGGATGGGGAAGCGACCGGCCCGGGGAAGGCGGCCCGTGCCGCATCGGCCCCGAAGCTCTCGCTCATCCGCTCGGCGATGGCCGCGCGCGAAAGCCGGTGATTCTGCGTTCCCCGCGATTCGATCTTGATCGCGCCCATGAGCGCCGCGACCCGCCCGGTGGTTTCCCAGTCGAGCCCGTGCAGCAGGCCATAGAGCAGCCCGGCCCGGTAGGCGTCCCCGCAGCCGGTGGGATCGACCACGGCACGCGTCTTGGCGCAGGGAATGTCGATGCGCCGCCCACCGGTGAAGATGCTCGAGCCCTGCGCCCCGCGCGTGACGATGAGCGCCTCGACGCGCTCGGCGACCTGCGGGCCGTTCAGGCCGGTCTTCTGCTGCAGCATCTGCCACTCGTAATCGTTGACCGCCACCCAGGTGGCCTGTTCGATGAAGCGCGCCAGCTCCGCACCATTGAACATCGGCAACCCCTGGCCGGGGTCGAACATGAACGGAATGCCGGCCGCGGCAAACTCGGCCGCATGCTCGATCATTCCGGTCCGCCCGTCCGGCGCGATCACCCCGAGCGTCATGCCGTGCGCCGCGCTCACCTTGTTCAGGTGCGAATGCTGCATCGCCCCGGGGTGAAAGGCGGTGATCTGGTTGTCGTCCAGATCGGTCGTGATGAACGCCTGCGCCGTCAGCTCCTGCTCGACCACGCGCACGTGCTCGAGTGGAACGCCGGTGGCCTCGAGCC
>JAKBBE010000149.1 GCA_021826035.1 Pseudomonadota bacterium
TGCGCACCGAGATAGCCGAACACCAGGCACAGCAGGAACGCCGGCAGGAGCAACCGCGGCGACTCCCCCGCGGCGAGCTGGCGCGCCCCGCAACCCGGGCAACTCGTGGCGCTGATGTGCAGCTGCCGGCCGCAGGCGCGGCAGAAGACCATTTGCGCATTGAGGTTCGCATTCGGATCGGCATTGGCGTTCATCGTTCACTCCCGTGCACCGCGGTCCTGAGGCCGCCGGACGTCCCGAGCGCCGCCGCAGCGCGGTCTGGAACCATAACCCCGCGGCGAGGGAAAAGTTGCGCGCCGCTCAGCGCGCGTACACGTAGTGCAGCGCCACGCCGATAAAGATCGCCATGCCGACGTAGTTGTTGTTGAGAAAGGCGCGCAGGCAGGCGGCCGGTGCGCGGCGGCGCACGAGCCACTGTTGATAGACGAACAGAACCGCCGCGATCCACAGCCCCGCCGCGTACCACCCGCCCAATTTCAGCTCGCGCCCGGCCAGCACGAGCGCGATCAGCATCAAGCCCTGCAGCACCCCGACCAGGAATCGGTCGAGATCGGCAAACAGCAACGCGCTCGACTGGATCCCGATCTTGCGATCATCGTCGCGATCGACCATGGCATAGAGCGTGTCGTAGACCACCGCCCACAGCACCGCGGCGATGTACATCACCCAGGCCGCCTTCGGCACCGTGCCGAGCTCGGCGGCAAAGGCCATCGGAATACTCCAGCCACCGAAGGACATCCCCAGGTACAGCTGCGGCAGCGGAAAAAATCGCTTCACGAACGGATAGGAGGCCGTGAGCGCCGCGCCGACGACGGCCAGCTCGATCGTCAGGCGATTCAGCCGGCTCACGAGTACGAGCGCCGAGAGCATCAGCACGGCGAACAACGCGAGTGCCTCGGCCGGGGAGACGCGCCGCGCGGCGAGCGGCCGGTCTCGGGTCCGCTTCACGTGCGGGTCGATGTTGCGATCGGCGAAGTCGTTGATGATGCAGCCGGCGGCGCGCATCACGATGACGCCGAGCACGAACACGATGAGCACGTGCGGATCCGGCCGGCCGCGCCCGGCGATCCACAGTGCCCAGAGCGTCGGCCACAGCAACAGCCATGTGCCGATCGGCCGGTCGAATCGGGCGAGCAGCGCGTACTCCTGAAGCCGCCGCGCCAGACGGTGCGCGAACGGCGCCTCGCCTGAGCCGCGTGCGGGGCGGACTGCATCGATCGTTGCGGACATGCGCCTAACCTACCCTCCCGTACTGCTCGCCGCCGGCCAGCCAGCGGGCCGACAACGCCGCGATATTATCCGGATAGCGCTCGAGGAGCACCTCGGCGGCCGCCTGCACCCGCGAGAGCAGGTCGGCATCGCGGATCAGATCCGCGACCCGCATCTGCGCCAGTCCCGTCTGACGCGTGCCGAGCAGCTCGCCCGGGCCACGCAACTCCAGGTCGCGCCGTGCGATCTCGAAGCCGTCGTTGGTCTGGCGCATCACCTCCAGGCGGCCTCGGGCGAGCGCAGAGAGCGGAGCGCGGTAGAGCAGCACGCAGCTGCTCGCCGCCGCCCCGCGCCCGACCCGCCCGCGCAGCTGGTGCAGCTGCGCCAGCCCCATGCGCTCGGCGTTTTCGATCACCATCAACGTCGCATTCGGGACATCGACGCCGACCTCGATGACCGTCGTCGCAACCAGCACCTGGATGTGGCCGGCCTGAAAGGCGTGCATCGCGGCCTCCTTCTTTGCCGAGGCGAGCCGGCCGTGCACCAGACCGACGCGCAGCTCCGGCAGCGCCTCGGCGAGCACGGCCGTGGTCTCCTCCGCCGCCTGTGCCCGCAGCTCCTCGGACTCCTCGATGAGCGGACACACCCAGTACACCTGTCGTCCGGCGCGGCAGGCTTGCGCGACCCGCGCGACGACCTCGTCGCGGCGCTGCTCGGGCACTACGACGGTCTGCACCGGCGTGCGTCCCGGCGGCAGCTCATCGATCACCGAGACGTCCAGATCCGCATACGCGGTCATCGCGAGCGTACGCGGGATGGGGGTGGCGGTCATGATCAACTGATGCGGAAAGCGGCCGCGCACGCGCCCCTTCTCCTGCAGACGCAGGCGCTGCTGCACTCCGAAGCGGTGCTGCTCGTCGACGATCACCAGCGCCAAGTGCGCGAATTCGATGCCCTCCTGGAACAGCGCGTGCGTGCCGACGACCATGCGCACCTCACCGGAGGCGACCGCCTCGAGCGCACTGCGCCGCGCCCGCGCCGGCTGGGCACCGGACAGCAGCGCCACGGGCAATCCGAGCGGCTCGAACCAGGCGCGGAAGTTGCGCGCGTGCTGCTCGGCGAGCAGCTCAGTCGGCGCCATCAGCGCCGCCTGCAGGCCGCTGCCCGCAGCTCGCGCCGCCGCGAGCGCCGCCACGACGGTCTTGCCGCAGCCGACATCGCCCTGCACCAGGCGCACCATCGGCCGCTCGGCGCGCACGTCCGCCTCCACTTCGGCCAACGCGCGTGCCTGCGCGCCGGTCAGTTGAAACGGCAGGGAGGCCAACAGGCGCGCGGCGAGTCCCTCGGCATCCTCGAGCGCCCAGGCCGGATCGGTGCGCGTGGCCCGTTTGATCAGTCGCAGGTTCGCCTGGTGGGCGAGCAATTCCTCGAAGGCGAGACGCCGCTGCGCCGGGTGGCGTCGGGCGCTGAGCTGGGCGAGCTGCGCCTGCTTCGGTGGCCGGTGCACGTAGTGCAGCGCCTCGCGCAGCGACGGCAGGTGCAGATCCTCCACGAGCTCGCGCGGCACCCAGTCGTGCACGCCCGAGCTGTCCAATTCACGCAGCGCCTGCCCGATCAGCATGCGCAGCCGACCCTGCGTCACCCCTTCGGTCAGAGGGTACAGCGGCGTCAGCGTGTCCTGCACCGCCTCGGAGCGCTCGGTGACCCGTTGATACTCGGGGTGGACGATCTCCAGACCCTGGGGTCCGCGGCGCACCTCGCCGAAGACCCGCAGGCGCGTGCCGCGCGTCAGCCCCTCCTGCTGCGCCGCGGAGAAGTGAAAGAAGCGCAGCGTCAGGAAGCCCGACCCATCCGACAACCGTGTCAGCAGCTGGCGGCGGCGGCGGAATACGACCTCGGTCAGCTGCACTTCCCCTTCGACGAGCGCGCGCGTGCCGGGCATCAGCGCCCCGATGCGCCGGCACTCGGTGCGATCGTCGTAATCCACGGGCAGGATGAACAGCAGATCCTGCACCTGCTCGACGCCGAGGCGGCGCAACCGATCGGCGAGCGCCGCCCCGACGCCGCGCAGCGCCGTTACCGGGCGCTGTTCGTTCGCGCCGCGTTTGCCGGCCGCTTCAGCCAAGGTGCAGGATGCACTCCGCCTCGACGCGCGCCCCCTTGGGCAACTGCGCCACGCCCACCGCCGCGCGCGCCGGATAGGGCTGCGGGAAGTACTGCGCCATGATCTCGTTGACCTTGGCGAAGTGCGCCAGGTCGACCAGGTAGATGTTGACCTTCACCGCCTGCGCGAGCGAGCCGCCGGCCGCCTCGGCCACGGCCTTGAGGTTCTCGAACACGCGGCGGATCTCCGCCTCGATATCGCCGCTGACGAGCTCCTTCGTGGCCGGATCGAGCGGGATCTGCCCGGAGAGATACACCGTATCCCCGGCGCGCACCGCCTGCGAATACGTGCCGATTGCCGCCGGCGCCCTGTCGGTCTGAATGATCGTGCGGCTCATGTCCATCCTCATGCAGTGTGGGAATTCGAATCCGAGTCGTCGAGATCCTCGCTGTCGGCGCGTCCGCCGCGCGCGTGCGATGCGATCGTGCGACTGACGCGCGCCACGTCCGGCATGCGGCGAATCACCCGCATCACGTGCGCGAGCTGTTTGCGGTCGCGCACTTTCAGCTCGAACGTCAGTGTCGTGGCGTCGCCTTCCTGCTCCTCGATCGAGACGTGATGAATGTTGGTATCGGCGCTGGCGATGGCCGCGGCGACCTGGGCGAGCACGCCGGTGCGGTTGAGCACATCAACACGGATCTCGGAGCTGAACAGCCGCTCCGGAGCAGGCTGCCAGCTCACCGGCAGCCACTTCTCCGGGTGCTTGCGGTAATCCTCGACGTTCACGCAGCGGTCACGGTGGATGATCACGCCGCGCCCCGCGGAGAGAAACGCGAACACCGGATCGTTCGGCAGCGGGAAGCAGCAGCGCGCATAGGTCACGAGCAGCCCTTCGGTTCCGGCGATCGCGAGCGGTGCGGGCAGCTGCGCCCCGTCCTGCGGGGCGCCCACCGGCAGCAGGCGGCGCGCCACGAGCGGGGCGAGGCGCTCGCCAAGACCGATCCGCTCGCACAGCTCGTCCATGTCTTTCATGCCGAACTCCCCGAGCATCGCCGCATGCGTCTCCGGCGGAACGGTCTCGAGCGCGAGATGGAACTCCCCGAGCGCCTGTGCGAGCAGCCGCTGGCCGAGCGCGATCGCCTCGGTGCGTCGCAGGCTCTTCAGGTAATGGCGAATCGCACTGCGCGCCTTGGCGGTGACCACGAATCCCACCCAGGCGGGATTCGGGACGGCGCCCTTGGCGGTGATGATCTCGATGGTCTGGCCGTTGCGCAGCACCGTGCGCAGCGGCGTGAGGCGCCGGTCGACCTTGGCCGCCACGCACCGGTTGCCGACGTCGGTGTGCACTGCGTAGGCGAAATCGACCACCGTCGCGCCGCTCGGCAGGCGCAGGATCTTGCCCTTGGGCGTAAAGACGTACACCTTGTCCGGATACAGGTCGACCTTGACGCTCTCGAGGAACTCCTCGGAGCTGCCGTCCTCCTGCAGCTCGACGAGCTCCGAGAGCCACTCCCGGGCGCGCGCCTGCTGCATCGTGCCGGCATCCTCCCCGCTCTTGTACTTCCAGTGCGCGGCGATGCCGGACTCCGCCACCCGATGCATGTCCTCGGTGCGGATCTGCACCTCGAGGGGCACGGCGTTGGGACCGAACAGCGTCGTGTGCAGAGACTGGTAGCCATTGACGCGCGGGATGGCGATGTAGTCCTTGAACCGTCCAGGCATCGGTTTGAACACCGAGTGCACGACGCCGACCGCGCGATAGCAGGTGTCGAACTCATCGACGACGATGCGCAGACCGTACACGTCCACGATCTCCGCAAGCGAAGCGCGCTTGCGCAGCATCTTGCGGTAGATGCTGTAGATGTGCTTTTCACGCGTTTCGACCTGGGCGGCGATGCCGTGCTTCTTCAACGCCAGCTCGAACTGCTGCTCGATCTTCTTGAGGAATTCCTTCTGATTGCCGCGCGCCTTGCGCAGCGCATATTCCAACACGCGATAGCGCCGCGGATACAGCGCGCGAAACCCGAGTTCCTCCAGTTCGAGTTTCAGGTTGTACAGGCCGAGCCGCTCGGCGATCGGCGCGTAGATGTCGAGCGTCTCACGGGCGATCGCCCGCCGGCGGTGCGGTGGCATCGCCTGGATCGTGCGCATGTTGTGCGTGCGGTCGGCGAGCTTGACCAGGATCACGCGCAGATCGCGCACCATCGCGAGCAGCATCTTGCGGAACGACTCCGCCTGCGCCTCCTCGCGGTTCTTGAACTGAATGGCGTCGAGCTTGGTCACCCCGTCGACCAGCTCGGCGACGTCGGCGCCGAAGCGCTCGGCGAGCTGGTCCTTCGGGGTAGGGGTGTCCTCGATGACGTCGTGCAGGATCGCCGCCACCAGTGTGTCGGCATCGAGTCTGAGGTCCGCGAGGATGGCCGCCGTGGCGACCGGATGCGCGATGTACGGCTCGCCGGAGAGGCGCTTCTGGCCCTGGTGGGCCGAGGCCCCGAATTCCGCAGCGGCACGCACACGGGCCACCTGGTCCGGTGGCAGGTAACTGCCGACGGTCGCCAGCAGCTCCTTCAGCCCGGGGGTCCGCCTCCCGCCGGGAAGCAGCCCGAGAAGGGAAGACGCGTAGTCCATGGTGCTCAACGCTCCGCCCGCGGGCCGCACCGGGCCGGTGTCGGCCGCCGGCGCTCAGCCTGAGTGTTCGCGGGGCCCACGGCCTGCGCCTGCCCGGCGGCCGAACGGTCTGTCACATCCACTCCACGCGCTTGCGGCTCACGCCGCCAGACTGGAAATGTACACAGCCACAAGGGCCGGAGCCAGCGCCGACGGGCGCCGGGGCGCGCAGGCCGGGGATCCCGGCGGCGCTCAGTCCCCCAGGCCGAACTGCGGGGCGCGGAACGCGGACTGCATGTCGAGCTCGGGCACATCCGCAGCGGCGGGTTCCGCCGGCGGCGGCTCCGGCTCACGCAGCATCTCGACCGTGACGTTGCCGGCGGCGATTTCGCGCAGCGCCACCACGGTGGGCTTGTCGTTCTCGACCGGCACGGTCGGCTCGGCG
>JAKBBE010000150.1 GCA_021826035.1 Pseudomonadota bacterium
GCGCTACAGCACGGAAAACGCTCGATCCGCAGTCGATGGAGCAGCGGCCTGACACCGAGCCGGCGCGCATAGACCCCATCCAGCCAGAACCGTCGAGCGTTTCCGTGGCAGTGTTCGTACGGAGATTTGTCACGAGCGGCAATCCCTCGTTTCATAGCGCTTCGTGTCTTCCGTGAACCGCCTTGGAAAGACCGTAACAGCCGGAGTTTTCAGACTGCAGGACTCGCGCCCCCGAGGCGCGCGCGCCGAATCTGGTGGACATCAGGGACATGCTGGCGCCTAGCGTTGCGCGACACGTTTTCACAGTAAAGCGGGGAAAAATGTCCACGCCGAAGTACAACGGGACCACCGTCGCGGTAGCAGGCTCGACAGACCCTTCGCTGAGCTTGTGGTACACGATGAATCAGATGAGGCCCGGTAAGAGTGCCCAAACACGCCGCGCATATGCGTCGTAGGCATTTCCGAATTGCTCGCGCATGAATCGTTCCTCGATGACGATCCGTTGCGCGATGGCGATGAGTGCCAATGTCACGGCCAGCACTGCGCGCCACTGTCCGATCGCCACGGCGGTTCCGACCATCCCGAGTGTCAAACCTGAATAAATTGGATGACGGACCCATTGATAGGGGCCAGTGGTGACCAATTCGTGATCCGCCTTGACGGCGGCTACGGAACTCCAGTTACGTCCGAGGTAGAGGCGTGCCCAGATCGTCAACAGCACGCCCACGAGCGTCAGTACCGCACCGAGGGCGCACCAGATTCTCCACTGCGAACGGGGGAGGATGCGCACCGCGAGCCCATGAATCGGGACGACCGGAGCGGCCAATAGGGCGGCAGCGGTATAGAGACACACCAAGTTCAAGACGCGCGGCAGCGTGCTTTGGCGCCGAATCGTGACTTTCGTGTTGCGTGCATGCATTAGCCAGAAGGCGATCATTGCGAACCAAATGGCGTAAAAGAAATAGTGGTAGACGTTGCTCAAGTTCATGCCAATCTCCGTCGCGGTTACTCACTGGGGTCTTATGCTGCGCGCCGCAGCGCCCGATACCAGTGCCGGAAGGCATGTGCGCGGGTGCCGGAAGTCATATGAGGGGCGCGGATCTTGAAGCGAACTGCGGTTCGCGGCTATTGTCTCGCATGCGTTCAGCTCGCGATCTCTCGGCATTCGCGCCCACCGCGCTCTCGTGTGCCGGTTATGTGGCGTGGGCGACGGTCGCCATCGGCCTTTGGAGGGTGCCTTCCCACTGGCCATACTTTGAAGCCACGGCGGTTCGCGCGCTCGCCGCGCTGCTCATGCTCGCCTTCCTCGTCGGCTTTGGCTTGCGTGCCAGGGCCTTTGCGGACCCGAGGAGGGATGCTCGCGACGTGCTCTCGCTCTCTTTGATGGTGGTCTCTGCACTGGCACTGCTTGCGCTCGGGCCGTCGACCTTCACGCCGATTCTCTTGATTGTCATTGCGGTGGCGTTTGGCGCCATTGGCCCGGCAAGATCCGCCGTGACGGCTCTGGTGCTCGTGAACCTCGCGTTCCTTGGGATTCTCCTGCTCCGCTGGCGTCATGACGACCCCTGGTTCCAACTCTTCATTTACGGTCTTTTTCAAGTGTTCGCGCTGCTGACCACCCTGGATCGCATGCGCGCACAGCGAATATCGCAAGATCTTCGCGAAGTGAATGCGCAATTGCTGGCGACTCGAGAGCTGCTCGCAGAAAGTGCGCGCGACGGCGAGCGCCTGCGTGTCTCGCGCGAGTTACATGATGTCGCGGGGCACCGACTTGCGGCCTTGGCGCTCAATCTTGATCTCCTCGGCCAAGAGGCGAAAATATCGCGGCAGCCTGAATGGCTCCTCGCGCGTGCGCTGGTGAGTGAATTGCTGTCGGACCTCGGAAGTGTGGTGGCCAATCTGCGTCGCTACGACGGTATTGACGTGCGTGAGGCGTTACGACGGATCGCCGAGGCGTTTCCGCTGCCACGGATTCACATTGATCTGGCGGACCCGGTACGCGTCGATGGTACGGAAAAGGCCGAAGCGATCGTGCGTGCGGGACAGGAGGGACTCACGAACGCTGTGCGGCACGCAAAGGCGCGGAATATTTGGTTGTCACTTAAGCAGGGCGCGAGTGCGTTGTGTCTCGAGGTGCGCGACGACGGTCACTGCCCGGGGGCACACGAGGCAGGATATGGGCTTCGTGGTATGCGCGAGCGCGTCGTGCTGCTCGGCGGTCAAGTAGTGACCGATCTCTCGCCTGAAGGCGGATTTCGGCTGCGGGTGATGCTCCCGACAGAGCGGCAGCCATGAGAACCCGCATCGCCCTCGCTGAGGATCAGGATCTCGTACGGGAAGGCCTGCAAGCGCTGCTTGAACGGGCGGGGCTTGAGGTCGTACTGCGGGTGGCTTCGGGATCTGCTCTGCTCGATCAAATAGGGGCAACACCGGTCGATGTGATTGTGAGCGATATACGGATGCCCGGCCTGGACGGTATCGCGATGGTTCGGGCATTGCGCAAGCGGGGCGACCGAACCCCAGTGGTGATGCTGACGGCTTTTGAGGACACCGACCTGCTGTTCGCAGCGGTTGAGGCGGGCACTCAGGGATTTCTTCTCAAGGGCGCGTCAGCCGAGGATCTGCTCACCGCGATCGATCGTGCCCGCTGCGGTGAGCGATGGCTGGCACCGGTGGCGCTGCGGCCGATAGGTCAACGCCTAGCGGAGACGGGCGCAGCGGTGGACGCAGAGGCGGGGCGGATCGATCTGGTGCCTCGGGAGCTTGAGATCCTCAGACTCTTGGCCGGCGGTTATTCCAATAAGGAAGTCGCGCGCAGCCTCGGGCTCGCCGAGGGGACCGTTAAGAACTACGTCTCTGAGATTCTCGCCAAGTTGGACACGAGGGACCGTACGCGAGCGGTATTGAAGGCACTTACGTTGCGGCTCATTTGACGGTCTTCGGCCGCCATCTCGCGCGCCCGAGAGACTGCCGTTGCGGCAGGTGGCGTGAGCGATCGAAAGTGGGGGATCTGAGGAACGGCGCGTGCCACAGCAGGCGGCCGAGAGCTGCCATCCACGCTCGAGGTTGCGTTCTCGGTGTCCTGGCGGTCATTCGAGGATCGGGGGCGTGGATGTGAGCGGGGGGAACTTCACAGGACCCATCCTCGGAGCGGTCGGATCGATCGAGATTTGCGCCTCGTGGATTGCGACAGGCAGTCACAGTCGCGCAGCGCCACACCCGCGGCGCTCGGGCGTGGCGCTCCCTGCGCGCAAGCGTATAGAGTGCAGTCTCGCGATCAGCAGGCAACGGCGCGCACCATGAAAGATTCCGCGGCGACTCTCGGCATCGGTACCCGGCTGGCCCAGCTCGGCCGCATGTCCGAGGCACATTACGGCTTCGTCAATACGCCGCTCTACCGCGGCTCCACGGTGCTGTTCAAGACGCTCGATGATCTGCAGCACGAGCGCGCCCGGTACAGCTACGGCACCGCCGGCACGCCGACCGTCGAGAGTCTGGAGAGCGCCTGGAGCGCACTCAGCGGAGCGGCCGGCACGTCGCTCGCCGCCTCGGGTCTCGGAGCGGTCACCTTGGCACTGCTCACGGCGCTGAAGAGCGGGGATCATCTGCTCATGCCCGACAGCGTCTACCTGCCGACCCGGGCGCTGTGCGGCAAGCTGCTCGCGCGATTCGGCATCGAGACGACCTACTACGATCCGATGCTCGGCGCGGGCCTCGCGGCGCTGATCCGGCCGAACACCTCGACGATTTTCCTCGAGTCGCCCGGCTCGCAGACCTTCGAGGTCCAGGACGTCCCGGCCATCACCGCGCTGGCGCGCGGGCGCGCACTGACGACGATCATCGACAACACCTGGGCCACGCCGCTGTACTTCCGAGCCCACGAGCACGGCTGCGATCTGGTGGTGGAAGCCGGCACGAAGTATCTCAGCGGCCACTCGGACATCCTCCTCGGACTCGTCAGCGCCAACGAGCGGCTCTGGCCGCGGTTGAGGGAGACCTACCAGAGCATGGCGATGCTGCCGGGGGCCGAGGACTGCTATCTGGCGCTGCGCGGCATGCGCACGCTGCACATCCGTCTGCAGGAGGCCGAGCGGCGCGGTCTGGCGCTCGCCGAGTGGCTCGCTGCGCAACCGGAGGTCGCAACGGTGTTGCACCCGGCATTGCCCTCGTGCCCGGGGCACGCGTTCTGGAAGCGCGATTTCACCGGCTCGACGGGCGTGTTCTCCTTCATCCTGCACCCGGGATTCAGTCGCGATGACCTCGCGCGCATGCTCGATGCGATGCGCATCTTCGGCATGGGCTATTCCTGGGGTGGCTTCGAGAGTCTTATCATTCCCTTCGACTGCCGCACCTACCGCACGGCAACCGACTGGTGCCCGTCCGGACTGTGTCTGCGGGTTCAGGTCGGGCTCGAAGACCTCGAGGATGTCCGGAACGATCTGCGGGAGGGCCTCGACCGGCTCGCCGGCCGGTGCCCGTAGAGCGGGCCGGCCGCAGCGGCGGAAGAACTCAGAAGCGCCGCGGTGCGCCGGCGCCGTGCTCGGCAGACTCCACCAGCGCCCCGGCCGTGCCGGCGAGCACCCGTCCGCCGCTGATCTCTCCGCGCGCGTTGCGCGAGAGTTCCACCTGACTCTGATCCTCCCATCCCTTCAGCAGCACAGTCAGCGTCCGGTTGTAGCGCTCGAGCTGGTCGCGTTGCTTGCGAACCTCTCGCAGCGCCAGCCGGGCATACAGATGCGTCAGCAGCCAGGCGATGAGCGCACCGAGCACCGTGCCGGCGAGTGTGGAGAGGAGAACGGGCAGTACCTGGGTCATGAACGGTGGTCCGCGATGCGGTCACAGGCCGAGCCGATATCATCGGCCTGTTCGCGCGGGGAGTCCACCTCCGCGCCGCTCGGCGTTCAGCGTCGCGGCGTGCGGGGCGCGGATCCGGTGCGCGGATCCTGGAACGGCAGCAGGAGCTTCGTGACGAGCGTATCGCTGTGCGCGGCGGGCAGTGCACTCGAGGGCAGCGATGCACGCACCGTCGCCTTGTCGATCCGACCATTGGCGTACAGCACGGCGAGCGCACCGGCGAGACGGCCGAAGTGCAGTGAGCGGCCGAGTGCGCTGCCGGGCGCGCTCGGTGCGGTCTGTTCGGTGAGCGCGGCTAACGCCGCCTCGGACAGCTGCCAGTCCCCGCCGATCCGCTGCGCGAGCGGCGCGGCGTGAACTCTGAGCAGAGTGTCCAGCAGCCCGGCGGCCGCCGGACTGCTGCCGCTGGCCGCTGCACAGCGGGCGCGTACCGCACGGAACAGCACGATTTCCGCCATGCCGCTGATCAGGCTGAGCAGTTCGGCCGTGAACGGTTCGATCCGTTCGGCCACCGCCGCATGGACCACCGCGGCCTGCGCCGAGCGCAGCGCGTGCTCCCAGACCAGCTGTGGAAATTTCGGGAATTCTGCGGCCGCGACGGCGTTGAAGATCGGCTGCATCAGCGCCGTGGCGATCACCGAGCGCAGGCCTTCGCTGCCGAGGACTGCGACCGCCCGCTCGATGGACTCCACCGGCTGCGGACTGAGGCGATAGAAGGAGCTGTTCGCCATGCGCAGCAGGCTGTCGACCAGCGCCGGGTCCCGAGCGATGATGGCGACCAACTGACGCCGTGCGACGGACTCGTCCTGGATGGCGTGCATCAGCTGCGGCAGCAGGTTGGGGCGCCGCGGAAAGTAGCGCCGCTCGGCGGCCGCATCCCCGATCGCACCGAGAGCTTGGGCAATCTTGCGCTCATCTTCGGCCTGGGCGCGGGGCGGGGCGGTCAGACCGAGTTCCAGGGCGCGCAGCTGCGCGAAGATCTCCGCGGCCTCGAGCGGCGCGGAGGCAGGGAGGACAGCGGCCGCGGGCCGCTGTGCCTCGGGAGGTGCGGGCGGGGCGGGGGCGACCTCGGGATCGGGCGCGGAGTCGACGGCCGGCGCATCGCCGGCGCCGTGACCGCCTGCGACCGCGCCAAAGGCACGACGCAGCGCCGGCCGCAGTGCGGCGGCGGCGACGGCGAGCAGCAGCGGCGTGAGCAGCCAATATCCCATCGTGACAGCATCCCCCGAAGCGCGGACGAACGCTTCGCAACCGATGCAGTTTTCGGCAGCACGGCGTAAAACTCCGCCACTGGAGTGCGGATCTGTGACTTACCGCACGCTGCGCGGGGCCGCACGGGGCGCTGCGGTATGATCGGAGCGGCTCCCCGTCCCCCCTCGCACCGTCTCATCGCCGCCAGGAGCGCCGCGTGCCCAGTAAGCTCAAGACCCTGACTGCATTCGGGATCATCTATCTGGTCTGGGGCTCGACCTATATCGCGATCCGC
>JAKBBE010000151.1 GCA_021826035.1 Pseudomonadota bacterium
CGCTGTCGGTGGCCGCGAGCCGCCCGTCGCGCCAGAGCGTGCGCTGCGCGAACGAGAGTGCGCGGCTCGCCGACTCCTCCAGACCCGCACACTGAAGCGCCCCGGCCGCGCGCGCCAAGCCGGCGATGGCCAGGCCATTCCAGGCAGTCAGGATCTTCTCGTCCCGTGCCGGCCGTACACGCCGCTCGCGCACCGCGAGCAGCTTCCCGCGGGCGCCCTCGAGCCGCTCGGCGAGGTGCGCAACTTCGAGTCCGAGCTCGGCGGCGAGCGGTCCGGCGGCGCGCGCCACGGACAGATGCCAGCGTCCCTCGAAGTTCGGCGGCTGATCGAGGCCGTAGTACGGCGCGAACGCGGCGTACTCGTCGGCCTCGAGCGTCGCCTGCACCTCCTCGCGACTCCAGACGTAGTAACTGCCTTCGTGCCCGTCCGAATCGGCATCGAGGCTGGCGTAAAAGCCGCCTTCGGCCGACTGCATCTCCCGGCGCATCCACTCCCCGGTGTCGCGCGCCACCGCGCCATACAACTCATCGCCGCTCGCGCGGTACGCATCGGCGTACACCCCGAGCAGCCAGGCGTTGTCGTAGAGCATTTTCTCGAAATGCGGAATGCCCCAGCGCTCATCGACCGAATAGCGGCAGAACCCGCCGCCGAGCGCATCGTGGATCCCGCCCTCGGCCATGCGCGTGAGCGTGAGCCCCGCCATGTACAGCGCCTTGAGGTCCGGCGGCTCGCGCTGCACGCTGGCGCGCCAGTGGCGCAGCAGCCGCTCGATCGAGCTCGGATGGGGAAACTTCGGTGCGCCGCCGAAGCCGCCCCAGCGCGCATCGAAGCTGCGCTCGAGCCCCGCGCGCGCCGCCTCGAGCGGCTCGGCGCCGAGGACGAGGTCTGCCTGCGCGGCCGGCGGATCGATGCTCGCGAAGGCCGCCTCGAGCGCCTCGCGCTGCCCGTCGAGCGTCTCACGGTGCGCCGCGTAGTACTCGGCGACGCGCCGCAGCAGATCCGGGAAGCCCGGCAGTCCGTGCCGCGGCTCGGGCGGGAAATACGTGCCCCCGAAAAACGGCAACCGCTCGGCGGTGAGAAACATGGTCAACGGCCAGCCGCCCGGCCCGTGCGTGAGCATCTGCTGGGCGATTTGGTAGATCCGATCGACGTCGGGCCGCTCCTCGCGGTCGACCTTGATGTTCACGAACTGCTCGTTCAGGAGTGCGGCCGTCGCCTCGTCCTCGAAGCTCTCCGCGGCCAGCACGTGGCACCAGTGACAGGCCGCGTAGCCGACGCTCAGGTGCACCGGGCGGTTCAGCTCACGGGCGCGCCCGAAGGCCTCCTCCCCCCACGGATACCAATCGACCGGGTTGTGCGCGTGCTGGCGCAGGTACGGGCTCGCTTGGGCGATCAGGCGATTGGTGTAGCGCGGCGTACCGTCCGCGTTCAGGTGTCGGCTGTCCATGAGGCTCCCGCGGGCACGCCCGGCGGACCAGTGAGGGGGCGGCCAGCATAACGCGCGGCGCGGCGCGAGCGCCTGTATACTGCCGCCCCGTTTTGCACCACCCCCGGCACCCCCTTGAGCGACACCCTCGCCGATCCGCTCCATGCTCCGCCTGCCACGCTGCGCCTGAAGCGCGGGGAGGAGCGGCGCATCGTGGCCGGACACCCGTGGGTGTTCAGCAACGAGGTCGCCGATGAGACGCCGCTGCGCGCCTTCAGCCCCGGGGCCCACGCCCGGGTCGAATCGCACCGCGGGCAGTTCCTGGGCCACGCCTACGTCAATCCGCACGCGCTCATCTGCGCGCGGATCATGAGCCGCGACCCCAGCCACCCGATCGACGCTGCGCTCATCGAGGCGCGCCTGCGCAGCGCGCTGCGGCTGCGCGAGCGGTTGCACCGCGAGCCGTACTACCGGCTCGTGTTCGGCGAGTCCGACGGCCTGCCCGGGCTGGTGCTCGATCGCTTCGGGGACGTGCTGGTCGGCCAGATCGCCACGGTCGGGATGGAGGCACTGCGCGGCACGCTCGAGGCGGTGGTGCGCGAGCTGCTCGCGCCGGCGGGTCTGTTCTGGAAGAACGACTCCGGTGCCCGAGCGCTCGAGACGCTGCCCCGCACGGCCGAGACCGCCTTCGGTACGGTGCCCGAAGGGCTGACGGTGCGCGAGGCGGGGCTGAACTTCAGCGCGCCACTCGCCACCGGACAGAAGACCGGCTGGTTCTACGACCAGTGCGCCAACCGCGCCCGGCTCGCCCGCTATCTGGTCCCCGGGGCGCGGGTGCTGGACGTGTGCGGGTACGTCGGCGCATGGAGCCTGACGGCGCTGGCCGCAGGGGCCTCTGCCGCGCTCTGCGTCGATGCCTCGGAGAGTGCGCTTAAGTTCGTCGAGCGCAATGCCCAGGCCAATGGCCTGAGCGCGCAGACGCTGCACGCGGACGCCTTCGATGCGCTCACGGCGTTGCACGAGCGCGGCGAGCGCTTCGACGTCGTGGTGCTCGATCCGCCCGCCTTCATCAAGCGCAAGAAGGATCTGCCGCGCGGCCAGGCGGCCTACCGCAAACTCAACCAGCTCGCCCTCGGCGTGCTCGCCGATGAGGGTCTGCTGGTCTCGTGCTCCTGCTCGTACCACCTGACGGAAGCGGCGCTGCTCGAGGCCGTGCAGGCCGCCGCGCGCCATACCGGGCGCGAGGCGCAGGTTCTCGAGGCGGGCGGCCAGTCTCCCGACCATCCGATTCACCCCGGAATCCCCGAGACTCGCTACCTGAAGGCGTTCTTCTGCCGCATCGTCGGCCAGGTCGGCTAAACTTCACCGCCATGATCAAGTACCCCGACATCAATCCGATCGCGTTCCGGCTCGGCCCGCTGAAGGTCCACTGGTACGGCATCATGTATCTGCTCGGCTTCGCCGGCGCCTGGGGCATGGCTCGCTATCGCGCCTCGCGTGCGGTGTCGACCTGGAAGGCCGTCGACGTCGATGACCTGATTTTCTACTGCATGCTCGGGGTCATCCTCGGCGGGCGCATCGGCTACGTGCTCTTCTACGGCATGACGTTCTGGACCGCGCACAACCCGTGGTACCCGATCGAGGTGTGGGATGGGGGCATGTCCTTCCATGGCGGGCTGCTCGGGGTCATTCTCGCCATGACGATCTTCGCGCTGCGCCGCAAGCGCAACGCTGCGGACGTGTTCGATTTCACCGCACCGCTGCCGCCGCTCGGCCTGTTCTTCGGGCGGCTCGGCAACTTCATCAACGGCGAGCTGTGGGGCAAGCCGACGACGCTGCCGTGGGGATTTCTCTACCACGGTCAGGTGCTGCAGCCCTCGCAGCTCTACGAGGCGTTCTTCGAAGGCATCGTACTGTTGACGGTGATGTGGACCTTCACCGCCAAGCCCAAACCGCGCCTGGCGGCCGCGGGGTTGTTCCTGCTGCTGTACGGGTTGTTCCGCTTTCTGGTGGAGTTCGTGCGCCTACCGGATCCGCAGCTGGGCTACCTCGCCTGGGGCTGGGTGACCATGGGCCAGGTCCTCTCCTTCCCCATGATCGTGATCGGCGCCGGTCTGATGATCTACGCCTATCAGGCGCGCAAGACCTCGGGCAATTTTCTCCCCGACACCGCTCGCTGAACCGCGATGCGCCCGTACCTCGACCTGATGCGCCGCATCCTCGAGCGCGGGGCGCCGAAGGCTGATCGCACCGGCACCGGGACGCTCTCGTGCTTTGGGGAGCAGCTGCGCTTCGACTTGGCGCAGGGCTTCCCGCTGGTCACCACCAAGCGAGTGCACCTGCGCTCAGTGATCTGCGAGCTGCTGTGGTTCCTGCGCGGGGACACCAACGTGCGCTGGCTGCGCGAACAGGGCGTGAGTATCTGGGACGAGTGGGCCGACGAGCACGGGGAGCTCGGCCCGGTGTACGGCAAGCAGTGGCGCGCCTGGACGGCGGCCAACGGGCGCACCATCGATCAGATCAGCGCGGCGATCGAGCTGATCCGGCGCGACCCGGATTCGCGCCGGATCCTGGTGAGCGCCTGGAACGTCGCCGATCTGCCCCAGATGCGTCTGCTGCCCTGTCATGCGCTGTTCCAGTTCTACGTCGCCGGCGGCCGGCTCTCCTGCCAGCTCTACCAGCGCAGCGCCGATGTATTTCTCGGCGTACCGTTCAACATCGCCAGCTACGCCCTGCTCACTCACATGGTCGCCGAGCAGTGCGATCTCGCGCCCGGGGAGTTCATCTGGACCGGCGGGGACTGCCACCTGTACACCAATCACCTCGATCAGGCGCGCCTGCAGCTGCAGCGCGAGCCGCTGCCGCTGCCGCAGCTGCGCATCGCGCGCCGGCCACCGAGTCTGTTCGACTACCGGCTCGAGGACTTCGAGTTCGTCAACTATCAATACCATCCGGCGATCGCAGCGCCGGTGGCCGTCTAGGGAGACTCAGCATGACCGGCAAGACCGCCGCGCGCGGCGCGCCTTATTTCAAAGTCCGCCGCTCGCGTGTGCACGGCCGCGGCGCGTTCGCGCTGCGACGCATCCGCAAGGGCACCCGCGTGACCGAGTATCTCGGCGAGCACGTCTCGCATCAGGAAGCAGACCGGCGCTACGAGGACCGCGACGAGCGCGACAACCACACGTTCCTGTTCATCCTCGATGCGCGCACGGTGATCGATGCCGGCGTCGGCGGCACCGATGCGCGCTACATGAACCATTGCTGCGATCCGAATTGCGAGGCGGTGATCGAGGGCAAGCGGGTGTTCATCGAGGCGATCCGCACCATCGAGCCGGGCGAAGAGCTCAACTACGACTACCAGCTCGGGCGCTCGGCAGACGATCCGGCGGACGTCGATGAGATCTACGCCTGCCGCTGCGGCGCGCCGAACTGCCGTGGCACCATGCTCTGGCCGGCGAAGCGAAAGCCCGCTCGGCCCGCGCCGGTCGCAGTGCGCGCGCGCGCGAAGAGCGCACCGGCGCCCGCGAAAAAGAAGAAACGCAGTGCGCGCACGGGTGCGCGCACGAGCACCCCGCGCCGCGCAGCGCGCAAGACTCCGCGAACGCGAGCCGCGGCGCGGTGATGCGGTGAGCACTCACTCGGGCCAGGCGCGCGGCTGGACGCTCGCGGCGGTGATCGGGGCTACCGGCATCGTCTACGGCGACATTGGCACCAGCCCGCTCTATGCGCTCGAGGAGACGCTCACCGAGGCCGGGCATTTCGACCATCTGGCCGTGCTCGGCTCGCTGTCGTTGATTCTCTGGGCGTTGACCATCTCGGTCACCGTCAAGTACATCACCATCATCATGCGCGCGGACAACGAGGGCGAGGGCGGGATTCTCGCCATGTTCGCCCTGGCGCAGCGCAACAGCGTCGCCGGCAGTCTCTGGGCCCGCATCATCGTCGGCCTCGCGCTCGCCGGCACGGCGTTCTTCTTCTGCGACTCGCTGATCACTCCGGCCATCAGTGTGCTCAGCGCCGCGGAGGGCATGGCGGTGCTGAGCCCGGATTTCACGCACTTGATCGTGCCGGTCACGGTGGCCGTGATCCTCGGGCTGTTCATCTACCAGCGGCGCGGTACCGCGCGGGTCGGGGCGCTGTTCGGCCCGATCATGATCGTGTGGTTCCTGGTGCTCGCCGTGACCGGTATCAATGCGATCCGCGCCGATCCGGTCGTGCTCTACGCCATCAACCCGATCTACGGCATGGAGCTGCTGGTGCACCGCCCCGGCGTGTCGCTCGCGATCATCGGTGCGGTGTTCCTGTGCCTCACCGGCGGTGAGGCGCTCTATGCGGACATGGGACACTTCGGCAAGGAGCCGGTGCGCATCGCGTGGTACTTCCTCATCTGGCCGGCGCTGCTCATCAACTACTTCGGCCAAGGCGCGTTGCAACTCGCCCACGGGCACTACATCCCGCTCACGCTCTACTACATGGTCTCCCCGACTGCGCTGCCGTGGATGGTGATCCTGGCGACCGCCGCGAGCGTGATCGCCTCCCAGGCGGTGATCTCCGGGGCGTTCTCGATAGCCCGTCAGGCCGTGCAGCTCGACCTGTTGCCGCGCATCCGCGTGCTGCAGACCTCGGACACCGAGCTCGGACAGATCTATGTGCCGGCGGTCAACTGGCTGGTGTGCTGCGCGGTCGTCGCCTTCGTGGTGGGATTTCGGTCCTCGAACGCATTGTCGGCCGCGTACGGCTCGGCCGTCGTCGGCACCATGTTGATCACCACCGTACTCGGGGCGTTCGTGGCCCTGCAGCAGTGGAACTGGCCGAAGTGGTTCGTGACGCTGGTGTTCGGACTGCTGTTGGTGGTCGATAGCGTGTTCTTCATCGGCAACATGACCAA
>JAKBBE010000152.1 GCA_021826035.1 Pseudomonadota bacterium
TAAATCAGGCGTCAGACATGAACATCACGATCTCAATTGATCAGAACGCGGTGTCGTTCGTGCTCGACGGAGCCGAGCGTAGACCGTAAGCGTACCAGCGCCCACAGGCTGGCGGCGTAGCGTGGCGATCGGGTTGACCCGGCCAATACACCGCCGTGTCTGATGAGTGTCTCTGCCTGGACACTTCCCGGTCCTGCCCGTTCCAGGCGTCATCAAGTGTCTTCATCAGTTCGAGATTACCGACGGTGATCACGTTCAACGTCCAAACAGCCGATGGGTGAGAGAGGATAATCCAGCTCTTGACTACGGCAACTCCTCCTTTGAGACGAGCATACCCGGCGGCCGTGTAGCTAGCACAATGGTGGCACGAGTTTTGCGGCCCGGGAGCCTGCGAAGTTCCCCGTCGAGCGCCTCATGAGTGCCTTTTGGGCTTTGCCGCCGGCAGATGCCAGCCGTAGCGAATAGCCATGAAGCGCAGCGCGAAGCACAGTAGGCCTCCCGCAATCGCCATCGGCACCGGCTGCATGTGCAGCACATGGCCTATCACCACCACCCCTGCCCCGGCGAGCGCCGCCAGTGCGTACAAGTCAGCTCGCAGCACGGTTGGGATCTCGTTGGCCAGAACATCCCGCAACATGCCGCCACCGATGCCGGTCAGCATACCGAGCAGCGCCGCCATCCCCGGATTGAGTCCGTACACCAACGCTTTCTGGGCGCCCGCCACGGCGAAGAATGCCAAGCCCACCGCGTCGAACCACAATACCGGGTTGCTCAGCCGCTCGATGACGGGATACCAGTAGAAGACCAGCAGGCCCGCGAAAATGGAGACGCCGAGATACTTCCAATCCGCGATGGCCGCGGGCGGCACGGCACCTATCAGAAGGTCGCGTGTCATCCCACCGGCATTGCCCGCCGCGAACGCCAGCACGAGCACCCCGAAGATATCCATTCTGTGCCTGACCGCGACCACGGCGCCGCTGATCGCGAAGACGAAAGTACCCCCTAGATCGAGCACCAGCAGTAACAGCCGCACGATAAGTTCTCCGGCGCAAGCCCGCAGGCTTCACATTTTTGTCAACGATGCGTCGAATTGGCGCTTGGGCGCGCTGCCCTAAACCGAGAGCCAAGCCTGCGAGGCGACGACCAACGCCTCAACGCCGCTCTCGAGCGTCGGGTGCATCACAGGTAGAAACCTCGGGTTGTGGTTGGTCGGAATCTCGTTGAGACGATTGGCCGCTTTGGCTTTAGAGTAAGCGTCGGCATCGGTGCCGCCGACGAACCAGAATACCGAAGGCGCGTGCCACTCTGCTCCGAACGACCCGAAGTCCTCGCTGGCGGAAGCGGGCCCCGTCTCCCGCACGCGCTTCTCGCCGAAATGACCGCGGAAGGCTGCCACCACTCGCCGGGTCGCCTCCAGATCGTTGGTGACCAGCGGGTAACGATCGAGAGG
Organism: Pseudomonadota bacterium; assembly: GCA_021826035.1. The sequence goes on from JAKBBE010000152.1 coordinate 1,451, forward strand.
AGTGATTTCCGGCGCCCGGGGCGCCCCAGAAGCCGCCGCTTCGGCCTTGACAATGCGCTCGATCGCGGCGAGCACCCGCGCGCGGACACCTGGGTCGAAGGTGCGCACATTGAGTTTGATGAGCGCCTCATCCGGGATGACATTCTCCTTCGTGCCCGCTTGCAGCGCGCCCACGGTGACCACGGCAGCCTCGGCGGGAGAGATCTCGCGCGAGACGATGGTCTGGAGCCTCAGCACCAGCGCCGCGGCCATTACCACCGGGTCAATGCTCGCCTGCGGCATCGATCCATGGGCGCCGCGCCCGAACAAGCGGATCTGCAGACTATCGGCCGCTGAAGTAATGGCCCCCGTGCGCCCGCCAATCGTACCGGCCGGCCCGACCATCACGTGCTGACCGAGGACCACGTCCGGCTTGGGGAAGCGCTGGAACAGGCCATCGTCGATCATGGCCTGAGCGCCTTGCGCCGTCTCCTCCGCCGGCTGAAACACCGCCATCAGCGTACCCTGCCATGCGCTGCGCGCCTTGGCCAGCAATGTAGTGGCCCCGATGAGCCAGGTGACGTGCATGTCGTGGCCACAAGCATGCATCACCGGCACCGACTTGCCTTCGTCATCCGTGGCCTTGACCTTGCTAGCGTAAGTCGCGCCGGTGGCTTCTTCGACCGGCAATGCATCCATGTCCGCACGCAACATGACCGTCGGACCGTCACCGTTGCGCATCAGCCCGACGACACCGGTTTTGCCGATGCCGGTGGTCACTTCATACCCCGCGGTGCGCAGCCGCTCCGCGGCAAGTGCTGCAGTCCGTGTCTCCTGCATGGAGAGCTCCGGGTGCGCGTGGATGTCCTTGTAGAGCGACTCCAGCTCAGGGAGCAGCCCATCGAGGTTCGCGAGAACCGGTTGAACGGCAGTCGACCGCGCGATGTTCATTGCTTCGATCTCCCCGACGGCGAGCCATCTTGGCTTCAGCCATCAGTTCATTACGACGAGAGTGGACGGCCTCAGTCTCCGATCGCGGCTCGGCAACCCAGCGGAAACTCGACATTGCCCGCTCGGGAATCTCAGCATGGATCCTGATCTCGAGCCGAGTGGCGCGAGCCCACGCGCCGCCGATGATATGCCTGTTCGAGATTCGGCGGCAGATTACATCATGGATGCGACGACCGGCGAAAAGGCGAACCCGTGTTGCCAAAGGCCACGAACGAGCGACAATACGCCGATTCGGCCCGAAGTTGCGCCAGGACAGCCATCGAGTATTCCACCAATGGCCAAATCCCGTGGATTCCCGCGCTCAATGCCGCAAGTTCATGCTTGATCCAGGGTTCCGTGTTCCTACGAACGCCACTGCAGCGAGCCACCCATGTCAACTTCAGAATCGAGGAATGTTCAAAATTGGCGATTTTACTATCGCCTGTTCAACGGCTCGATCAAGAGCCCCCAGATCGTCGAATTCCTCAAAGCCCTGCAGGCGACGATCGCCAAGAAGCTGCTGATCATCTCGGACGGTCTGCAGGCCCACCGCTCGAAGCTCGTGCGTGCCCATGTGGAGGCCCAGCGTGGCCGCATCGTGCTCGAGCGTCTGCTGGCCTACGTCCCGGAGATGAACCCCGTCGAATGCATCTGGGGTTACCTCAAGCACCATGCCATGCCCAACTACTGCGCCACGAACTTCACCGACCTGGCGCAGCGCGCTCGGAGGAACCTGCGCTCGATGCAGCGACGCGTCACACTCGTGACCGCATTCTGGAAGCACGCGGAGCTGTTTTGATGTCGTCACGTACTTACGCAAGACTCAATAGTGAGAGCGCGGTGTCACGCGCGCGGGGGAGCGTGCGATGAGCGCGGGATTGCGCCGCTCGGCACTCATTGTAATTGTGGGGGCTGTTCTCCGGGTGCGCCAGTACGACTGGTGCGCCGCACGTTGAGTCGGGATCCAGATGGACTCCCGCGCCTCGCGTGATCTTACCCACCACTGCTCAGGAGCACGCAAAATTTGTCACGGTGCACGCCGCCGCCGTTCATGGGGATTCCGCGGCCGAATTCACCGTGGGGTCGGACTACCTGCGCGGCGTGAATGTCACGCAAGACGACAAGAAGGCGGCGGTCTGGTTACGCAAGGCGGCCGTGCGGGGAGTGGGACCGGCGCAGTGTGATCTCGGCTATCTGTACGAGCACGGACGAGGGGTTGCACGGGATTACCGCAAAGCCGTGAAGTGGTATGGCAAGGCGGCGGCGCAGGGACTTGCTAATTCACAATACAACCTCGGCCTGATCTACGCGCATGGCTATGGGGTGCCGCGGAACTACCGCGTGGCATTGAAGTGGTTTCGTGCCTCGGCGGCGCAGGACGATGCGGACGCGCAGACGCTGATCGGCTTCTTTTACCGCAAGGGCTGGGGCGTGCCGCTCGATTATCACAAAGCGCTGCTATGGTTTCACAAGGCGGCCGCTCAGGGCGATGCGTACGCGGAGCAGAACATCGGTGCGCTCTACGATGCCGGCGAGGGCGTTGCACAGAACACCTCCGAAGCGGATCGGTGGTTTCGACGCGCGGCGCGCGGAGGCGATGCGCTGTCGCAGGCCATGCTCGGCCTGGCATACCTGCAGGGGCAGGGCGTTCCACAGGATCCTGCGCGCGGCGTTTTCTGGATGCGGCAGGCCGCGCTGCGCGGATGTTCCACCGCCGAGGACATGTTGGGAGGCATCTACCGGCGGGAGGGTCACGATGCGCGCGCGGTCAAGTGGTTCCGGCGGGCGGCAGCCGCAGGAAACCCAGGTGGTGAGTACTATCTGGCCGATGCGTATCAGACCGGCAAGGGTGCGCCGCAGAATCAGCGTGCGGCGGTGGCATGGCTTCACAAAGCGGCGATTGCCGGTGAGCCTCAGGCTGAACTCCTGTTGGGAGTGCAACACATGGCCGGACGTGTGGTTGAAAAGAATATCGAGCTGGGATACGCCTGGGTGGCCGTGTCGGCGGAATCCGCACAGCCGCCCGCATACGCGCCGCTGGTCCGAGAGGCGATCGCCAAGCATATGAGCCCAGCTCAGCTGGCGCAGGCCAGCAAGTGGGTGCGAGCCTGGACGGTGGGGCGCGATATCAACTGAAGTCGGCGAGTTTGCCGCGCACTCAGGAGATCTGTCGCAGACTCAATCACTGTCGGCGCAGGAGTTCCAGTCTCTTTATAGACCGCCGGAAAGTGCTGTCACCGCTCACGCGCCGTTCAGCTATCGAGGGGACGCAGGCTCTGAAGCTCCAGCACCCATACCGAGGGATGGATTTTCTCGAGGCCAACAAGGAGAGGATCGAGAAGGCGATCTACTTCCGCATGGCGGATCGTTTGAACTTGGACGTGGAGATCGTCTTCTACGACACCACCTCGCTGCACTTCGAGATCGATGAGCCCGATCGCGGCGTCGGTGAGCACGATGAGGTGCGCGGCAGTCAGCTTGCCGGTGCCAAGACCTATCAAGCTCTGAGGAAGCGCGGGCACTCCAAGAACGGCCGCATCGAAGCCCCGCAGATCGTCATTGCACTTGCGGTCACGCGCGATGGCTTTCCGGTGCGGCACTGGATCTTCCCGGGCAACACGGTCGGTGTGACCACGGTGGCGAAGGTCAAGAAAGACTTGAAGGGCTGGCAGCTCAGCCGCTGCGTGTTCGTCGGGGATGCCGGCATGGTCAGCGCCGAGAGTCTGAGCACCCTCCAGCGCGCTGGCGGCAAGTACATCGTGTGCATGCCGATCCGTCGCGGCAGCGAGGGGGTCAACGAGGTGCTCACGCGCCCCGGTCGCTATCAGGCCGTGGCCGAGAACCTGCAGGTCAAAGAGGTCATGGTCGGAGACGGCGAGCGTCGGCGTCGTTACGCCGTGTGCTACAACCCGCAGGAAGCCGAGCGTCAAGCCCGACACCGCAAGGAGGTCCTCGAGGAGCTCGCCGCCGAACTCGAGACGCTGCGCGAACCGAAAGGCTCTGCACATGCCAAGCGGGTGTGCGCGCTACGCGCCTCGGGTCGCTACGGCCGCTACGTGCGCCTCACGAAGAACGGCCACCGGCGCATCGATCAGGCCAACGTCGATGCGCTCGCGAAGCTGGATGGCAAGTTCGTCGTCCACAGCAACGACGACACGTTGAGCGCGGCGGACCTGGCGCTCGGCTACAAACAGCTGCAGCGCGTGGAGGTGGCCTGGCGGCAGCTCAAGAGCGGCTTGAAGTTGCGTCCGGTCTATCACTGGGCCCCCCGCGTCGCATCCACGCGCATGTCGCCCTCACCGTGCTCTCGCTGCTTCTCGAGCGCATCGCCGAGCAAGCCTGCGCCGACTCCTGGCGCAACATCCGCGACGACTTGAAGCAGATCAAGCTGGCCCAATTGTCCAGCCCCAACGGGACCGACTGGCAGGTCACCGAGCCCACCCCGGAAGCACTTAAGCGCTTGAAAGCCTTGAAAATCCACAAGCCTCCACCCCTCCTGAAGCTCGCCTAAGCGCCTAGATACACGGCTCTTTCCGGCCGCAGCTCTATGTGGCTGTTTTGCTGCGAGAAATCCCGTCCATGTATCCGGCTGCTGTCATCCTTGGAAACGGCCAATAAGGTCATGTAGCGCCGAGGCCGAAACGAGGGGTATACCGCGGTCGCGCGCACAATACAGTCTTTCCGAATGCACCTGCTCGTTTAGGACATTAAAGTCTTGAACAAGATTTTATACGGACGGGCCGTTCCCCCAGCCACGCCTCCGTTCCCGCGTCGACTGGCTCGCTCAAGCATCCCACACGGGTCACCGAATGACCCCCGGTGCGAAGGGGCGCTATCGACCCTTTGCGAGG
>JAKBBE010000153.1 GCA_021826035.1 Pseudomonadota bacterium
TGGCGAAGGTGCGCTCGGGCCGGCGCACCCCGAGGCCGTGCTGGCGCAGCACCGTGAAGGCCTGCGGCGAGGTGACCTCGTGGATCAGGTGCAGATCGATGTACAGCACCGCCGGGGTGTCGGCGGTTTCGCCGCTCACCTCGTGACTGCGCCAGACCTTCTCGAACAGCGTCTGCGGTGCCGCCATCAGCGCGCCGCCGCAGCGGGGGGCGCTGCCATGTCGATGTGATCGAGCCAGCCCCACTGATCGGGTGTCTCGCCGGAGAACAGGCCGAAGAACGCCTTCTGCAGCGTCTCGGTGATCGGGCCGCGCTTGCCGGCGCCGACCATGAGGCGGTCGACCGAGCGGATCGGGGTGATCTCGACCGCCGTGCCGGTGAAGAAGGCCTCGTCCGCTATATAGAGGAGTTCGCGCGGGATGGCGCACTCGCGCACCTCGATGCCCCGCTCTCGCGCCAGGCGCATCACCGAGTCGCGCGTGATGCCCCCGAGCACCGAGTGGGCGAGGGCGGGGGTGAGCAGCACGCCGTCCTTGACCACGAACAGGTTCTCCCCCGATCCCTCGCTGAGGGTGCCATCGGGCGCCAGTCCGATGCCCTCGTGGAAACCCAACCGGCGCGCCTCGGCGCCGATCAGCTGGCTGGAGAGGTAGTTGCCGCCCGCCTTGGCGAGCGCCGGCAGCGTGTTCGGCGCGACGCGATGCCAGGAGGAGATGCAGGCATCGACGCCTTGCTCCTCACTCTCGTGACCGAGGTACTTGCCCCATTCCCAGGCGGCCACGGCCACCTCGGTCGGCGGCTCATTCTTCGGCGTCACGCCGATCTCCCCGTAGCCGCGAAACGCGACCGGGCGGATATAGGCGCCCTTGGCGAGGCCGTTGGCGGCGATCACCGCGTGGCAGGCCGCATCGATCTGCCCGACGGTGAACGGCATGCTCATGCGATAGATCTTCGCCGAGTCGAACAGGCGGCGCGAGTGATCGCGCAGGCGGAAAATCGCTACGCCCTGGTGCGTCTGATAGGCGCGCACCCCCTCGAACACCGAGGAGCCGTAGTGCAGCGCGTGGCTGAGCACGTGCACCGTGGCCTTCTCCCACGGAACGAGCTTGCCGTTGAACCAAATGTACTGAGTGGCCGGAATGGGCATGAAACATCTCCCCTGGCGTTCTGCCAGTCAAAGCGTCGAAGCGGTCTGTGCACCCGCGCCGCGCTCCTCGCGCGAGCGGTTGCCTGCGGCTGCCTGCTCGATGCGGTTGATCACCTCGAGGAACGCCTTGCTGCTCGATTCCACGATGTTGGTGCTCACGCTCGAGCCCCGATAGGTGCGCTGATTGTACTCCACGTACACCACGGCCTCGCCCTGGGCATCCTCGCCCTCGGTGACGCCGCGGACCTCGAACTTGCGCAGCATCACCCCGAGCCCGGTCGCCGCCTCGATCGCCTTGAAGGCGGCATCGACCGGCCCGTCGCCCTCGGTGGTCTGTTCGACCAGCCGCCCGTCGCTGTGACGCAGCCGGACCGTCGTCGTGGCCGGACCCTGCATCACCGCGTGCGTCTCCAGTCCCGCGAGGCTCCACGGGCCGTTCGCCGCACCGCCGGCGCGCAGCACCAGCGCCTCGATGTCGCCGTCGAAGAGCTCCTTCTTGCGGTCCGCGAGCGCTTTGAACTCCTCGAACACCTCGTTGAGCTCCTGCTCCTGAAGCTCGAAGCCGAGTGCGCGCACCCGATCGCGGAAGGCGTGCCGGCCGCTGTGCTTGCCGAGGATCAAATGACTGCGCGCGAGTCCGACGTCCTCCGGACGCATGATCTCGTAGGTCGAGTGGTGCTTCAGCACGCCGTGCTGATGGATGCCCGCCTCGTGCGCGAACGCGTTTTCCCCGACCACCGCCTTGTTGCGCGGCACGGTCATCCCGGTGATGCTCGAGACTAAGCGCGAGGTCGGATACAGCCGCGTGGTCTGGATGCCGGTGGTGACATTGAAGAAGGCCGCGCGCGTCTTCAGCGCCATCACCACTTCCTCGAGCGAGCAGTTGCCGGCACGCTCGCCGATCCCATTGATCGTGCACTCGATCTGCCGGGCGCCGGCGACCACGGCCGTGAGGCTGTTCGCCACTGCCATGCCGAGGTCGTCATGGCAGTGCACCGAGAGGCGGATCCGCTCGATGCCGCGCACGTTCTTGCGCAGATAGCGGAACAGTTCGGCGAACTCATCCGGCACCGTGTAGCCGACGGTATCGGCGATGTTCACCGTGCTCGCGCCGGCCTCGATGGCCGCCTCGACCACCTGCGCCAGGAACTCGAGCTCCGTGCGCGAGGCGTCCTCGGGGGAGAACTCCACGTCCTCGCACAGCTCCCGCGCGCGGCGCACGCCCTCCACGGCGGTGCGCAGGATCTGCTCCTCGGCCATGTTCAGTTTGTACTGGCGGTGAATGGCACTGGTGGCGAGGAACACGTGCAGCCGCCGCCGCGGCGCATCGGCGAGGGCGCGCGCGGCGAGCTCGATGTCCTCGCGGTTGCAGCGCGCCAGTCCCGCGATGATCGGGCCGTCGATCGTGCGCGAGACGGCCTGTACGCTCTCCCAGTCCCCCTTGGAGGCGGCCGGGAAACCCGCCTCGATCACATCGACGCCGAGCTCGGCGAGCGCACGGGCCACGCGCAGCTTCTCCGGCTGCGTCATGCTGCATCCCGGGGCCTGTTCGCCATCGCGCAGGGTCGTATCGAAGATCAGTACCTGGTCTGGTTCGGCTGCCATGACAGTCTCCTTGGGGGACGGTGGGAGGGCGGGCGCTCAGGCGCGCCGATCGTTCAGCCAGGGCATGCGCGCGCGCAGCTTGGCGCCGATCTTCTCGATCGGGTGCTTCAGATCGCTCTTCAGCAGCTTCGTGTAGCGCTTGCGTCCGCCGGCGTTCTCGCGGATCCACTGGCGGGCGAAAGCCCCGCTCTGGATCTCCTTGAGCACCTTCACCATCTCTTTCTTCACGCGCGCATCGACGATGCGCGGGCCGCGCGTGAGATCACCGTACTTGGCCGTCTCGCTGATGAACTCGTGCATCTTCGTGATGCCGCCTTCGTGCAGCAGATCGACGATGAGCTTCAGCTCGTGCAGGCACTCGTAGTAGGCGACTTCGGGCTGGTAGCCGGCTTCGACCAGCGTCTCCCAGCCCCGCACCACCAATTCGGTCGCCCCGCCGCAGAGCACCGCCTGCTCGCCGAACAGATCGGTTTCGGTCTCCTCGGCGAAGGTCGTCTCGAGCACCCCGCCGCGCGTGCCGCCGATGCCGTGCGCATAGGCGAGGGCGCGCTTCTTGCCCTGGCCGGTGGCGTTCTGTTCCACCGCGATCAGGCACGGCACGCCGCGGCCCTGCTGGTACTGGCGGCGCACGAGATCGCCGGGGCCCTTCGGGGCGATCAGCACCACGTCGAGATCCTGGCGAGGCTTGATCTGCTTGAAGTGGATGTTGAACCCGTGCGCGAACAGCAGCGTCGCGCCGCGCTTGATCGCCGGTTCGATGCTCTCGTAGAGCGCCTTTTGCGCCAAGTCAGGCACCAGCATCGCGATCAGGTCGGCGTCCGTCGCCGCGCTCGTCGGTTCGGCGACGGCGAGGCCGTCCTGCTTGGCCTTCTTCCATCCCGGTCCGCCCTTGCGGGCTCCCACGATGACGTCAAACCCGCTGTCCTTGAGGTTCAGTGCATGAGCGCGGCCCTGGCTGCCGTAGCCCATGACGGCGATGCGCGCTCCGCGCAGGGCCTTCTGGTCGACGTCTTTTTGCGAATACAGCTTCATCTCTCGATACTCCAAATCGGCCCGAGGGCCCGGATGTCAGATTTCAGTCGTACGTTGACGCACACAAAAAACCCCGCAGCGGCCTTCAGTGCCGGTGCGGGGTTTTGGTGTCTTCTCTCGCCCCTGCCTGTCTGTCCTCAGGCGATTGCGAGCACCCCGCACCGGCTGCTCGTAAGGAGCAGCAGTCCGATAAGGAGTACCGGCAGCCGGCCAAACAGCGCCAGCGGCGTGCGCGACGCCGGAGGGGTTCGGACCATGTTGGCTGCGGGTACCACGGGCTTTGGGTGCCGGGACGAGATTAAAGTGGAGATGATGAGTCCGATAGGAGCACAGTCAGCGTGCGTTTGTCAACGCAGCCTGCGCACATCGCTGGCGGCTCGTGCGCGCCCCGCGCTATGCTTCGCGGCGTGTCACACGAAATGTTGTTGAAGAGTGATCCGGGGGAGAGCCGCCCGCTGTGGCTGCTCGCCGAGGGTGAACTACAGGCGTGGCTTGCGCGCCAGGACGGCGCACTCGCCGGCTGGGTGCGCGCGCACGGGTTTCAGGGCGAGCGCTACCGTGTCCTGACGCTGCCGGGCGAGGAGGGCGTTGCGGGTGCATTGCTCGGACTCGGCGCAGTGCGCTCGGCCGCCGAGCTCGGGCCCTGGCATGCCGCCGGTGCCGCCGAGCGGCTGCCGGCGCTGCCCTGGCGGCTCGGCACGGCGCTGCCGGCCGGCGCCGCCACGCACTTCGTGCTCGGCTGGCTGCTGGGCGGCTACCGCATGAATCGCTATCGGCTGGACGCCTCGTACGGTCCGGGCGCCGCACTGGTCGCGCCCCCGGAGGCGGACGTGCGCTACGCGCTTGCCGCGGCGCAGGCGAGCGCTCTGGCGCGCGATCTGATCAATACCCCGCCGAATGATCTCGGACCGCAGGAGCTGGCCGATGCCGCCGTGGCGCTGGCTCGCGAGCGCGGTGCGCGCTGCCAGGTGCTCAGCGGCGGGGAACTGGCGGGCTTTCCGCTGCTGCGCGCCGTCGGCGCCGGCAGCGTGCGCGAGCCGCGGCTGATCGATCTGCGCTGGGGGGAGAAGAATGCCCCGCGCGTGACCCTGGTCGGCAAAGGGGTGTGTTTCGACACCGGCGGGCTCGATCTGAAGCCCGCCGGCGCCATGGCGCTGATGAAGAAGGACATGGGCGGGGCGGCGTGCGCACTGGCGCTGGCGGATCTGCTGATGCGACTCGAGGCGCCGCTGCAGCTGCGCGTGCTGATCCCGGCGGTGGAGAACAGCGTCGGCGGCGCGGCGTACCGGCCGAGCGACGTGTTGCGCTCGCGCAAGGGTCTGACGGTCGAGATCGGCAACACGGACGCCGAGGGGCGGCTGGTCCTCGCCGATGCGCTGGCGGCGGCCGAGGAGGAGCGCCCGCAACTGATCATCGACCTGGCGACCCTCACCGGGGCGGCACGCACCGCGCTCGGTCCGGAGCTGCCCGCCCTCTACAGCAACCGACCGGCGCTCGCTGAGCGGCTGCGCGAGATCGGCGAGGCGGAGTGCGATCCGCTCTGGCCGATGCCGTTGTGGGCAGGCTACGAAGAGGATCTGTCCAGCAAAATCGCCGACCTCGGTAATGTTGCATCGACGCCATTCGCCGGTTCGATCATCGCGGCGCTGTTCCTGCAGCGCTTCATCGGCGGCGCCACCGACTGGCTGCACATCGATTTATATGCGTGGAACGGCAAGGAGCGTCCGGGCCGCGCCGTCGGCGCCGAGGCGCAGTGCGTACGGGCGCTGTACCGACTGCTGCGCGAGCGCTTCGGTTGAGCCTGTCGCACGGTTCGTCGCTGCCCACCCCACGGTTCGTCGCGTTGTGTCGTTCCGAGCGTACGGATTTTCACGGGAATGACATCAGTCTGAGAGACCATGTCACGTCGTGATGAACAGCATGCAGAAAAATGAAGCCGCCGAGCGGTTCGCGGGGGACGAGTACGGTGCACCGTGCGCGGCCGAGCGCACGGCCGTCGGCGTCGGCGTCGGCGCGACGCTGGGGCGCCCGCGGTCAAGGCCGCTGCGCGCCGTGGCGCGCACGCCGGTGAGCCGTCCGACCCCATCCACCTGCAGGGCTGTTTTGCCGCGTTCGAGCTCACGCTGCTAGTGCCGCCCATGAACGTTGCGGCCATTTATCGGATTGATCGTCTTGCGCAGTTGTCAGCGCCGCGGGTAGCGGTTACAGTTCGCGCCAGCATCCTCGGATGCACATGGCGCGCACGCTTGGCTTTCCGCCCTCGAGTCGCCGTGACACCGAACCAGCTAGGGGGATTGAGCCACACGAGCGATAGCCCGCGCCGGGCAGACGCACGTGCAAGAAAGTATGACAGATCCGGCGGGACCTCCCGTCGGCGAGCTCGGGTCCGGATTGAGCCGCTTGCGGGCAGGTGGAAAGACCGCTACCTTGCGCCACTCTCGTTTCGTTCCGGTGTTTTCGAATAGGCA
>JAKBBE010000027.1 GCA_021826035.1 Pseudomonadota bacterium
CTAGGCCGGGTTGGCGCGGGTCGCGTTCGAAGCCGCCGCGCGGCCGATTGCGGTTGCACCCGGATATCATCCGGCTGGGCGTCGTGAGTCTGCTCACCGACGTCAGCTCGGAGATGATCTTTTCCGTCTTTGCAGTCTTCTTCACGACAGTGATCGGCGGTTCAGCCGCCGCGCTAGGCCTCATCGAAGGGCTCGCCGACCTGGCATCGTGTTCGCTGGATTACCTCGCCGGATGGCTCTCGGATCTCACCGGGCGGCGCAAGCCGCTCACGCTGCTCGGTTACGGGTTCGCGACGGCCGCGAAACTGATCTTGCCGCTCGCCCGAACGACGAGCGGGCTCGCGCTGTTCCGCATCGTCGAGCGGTTGGGCAAGAGCCTGCGCGGACCGCCGCGTGATGCCTGGCTCGCAGCGCTCGCCGGGCCGGCTGAGCGCGGCTATTCGTTCGGCGTGCACAAGGCACTCGACAAGACCGGCGCGGTGCTGGGACCGCTCATCGCCTTTGCGCTGCTGAGCGCATTCGGGGGGGGCGCGCGGACCTATCACATGCTCTTTGCGCTCGCGGTCGTACCGGCGCTTGCTGCGTTGGTGCTGGTGCTGTTCATCGGCGAGCGGGTCCGCTCACGCGATGGACGCGACCGGTTGCTCGGTGCCTGGCGCAGCCTCAGTCCGGGCTTCAAGCGCTATCTGGCGATCGCGGCGATTTTCTCGCTCGGCTATTTCAGCTTCGCGTTCCTGCTCCTGAGGGCCTACCAGGCGGGGTTCTCGGCACGGGACACGGTTCTTCTGTACGCGCTGTTCAACGGGATATTCGTCGTGGCAGCCCCGGCGGTCGGCCGCCTCGGCGATCGCATCGGTAGGACCCGGTTGGTGCTCGTGAGCTACGGCCTGTACTTGCTGATGTGCCTCGGATTCACGTTCGGCCACGGCAAGCGAGCGGTGATTGCGCTGTTTGTCCTCTACGGAGTCTTCTACTCCATCGATGAGGCTCAGAGCCGCGCGTTCATCGCGGACGTGCAACCGCGGTGCCAGGCCACGGCGCTCGGCACGTACAACCTTGTGACGGGGGTGGTCTACCTGGTTGCCTCGATGCTCGCCGGAGCGCTGTGGAGCACCGGCGGGCGGACCGTGTTTGCCCTCGCCGCGGCGACATCGGCGGTGGCGATGTTGGCGCTGCTGTGGCTCCCGCCGGCCGGTCGCTCGGAGCCGGGCCGCTCGCAGGCGCGTTGAGCCGCACCTCAGGGCGGGCGATGATCACCGCCGCGTCCGCTCGAGGGGTTTCCTGTCGGCCGAGACTCGCCGGAGCGTGGTCCCGGCGGCTCACGCCGCGACCCGGTCGGCGGATGAGGCATCGGCTGCGGTATGCCGCGGGGCGGACTCGAGGGGTGAGTCCGATAGGGGCTGCCGGCGGGCAGTCTGCCCTCGCCGCGCGGTGGCGGTCCCGCTGGGCCGTTCGGACCCCGATAACGCCGGGCCGTGCCCTGATCTCGGTACGGGACGGCGCGCCGATGAGCCCAGTCATGCGTCCAGGGGCGCATCGGCGCGCCGCGTGTCGGCGGCACGACGTAGAAGCGATGCCCACGCCAGTTCCAGCGGCCCCAACCCCAGTATGGTCCGAGCACTCCGAAGCCGATGCCGAAGCTGAGGTACGGTCCCGGATAGCAGTACCCGAGCGGCGGCGGGAAATTGAAGGGCGGATATTGCGGCCAGGGCCACGCCCCGTAGATGACCGGGGTGTAGCAGGGGACGTAGATCACCTCGGCATCGGCGGGCTCGATCAGCACCGCATCGTCCTCCGTCGTGACGTTCATCTGCGGCGTCGAATGAAGTTGACCGGATGCCGTGGCGCGCTCGCGGAGAGTCTGGACTGAATTCATGACGTCCCCCTGCTGGGCGAGGAACGCATTACCGAGTTGCTCGGTCCACTCGATGTTCTGATCCATCATGTGCAGCACCTGCGGTACGGCCACGAGGGCCTTGACGCTGCGGTCCCAGTTCTGCTCGGCGAGCGCCTCGTCCAGCCCGTCCCCTTGCAGCGAGGCGTGATCGCCTTCGTTCAGCCAGCGTCCGGCCTCCACGATCTCCAACGGATAGGTTGCCGCGGTGAGAATCATGCCAAGCAGCGGGTCGGGATACAGGGCAATCGGCGCAGTCAGCTGATCGAGCTGCGCGGCGGTGAGCGGTGGTGCACTCTCGGGCACAACCGGCGATTCGGCCTGCGGGGCAGCGGAGGGCTGGTTCTGCGGTTGCTGCGCAGGCGCCGTGTGAATGCCGGACAGCAGCCCCGCGGCAGCGAGGAAGGCGACAATCCAACGTTCCAGGTGTGCGTTCATTGCTCAGGCTTCCCGGCTGAAGAGCGGTGCGCCATCCTCGCTCCCGTCCTGCTCGCCGGATATATGCAGTACTGCGTACGTCGGGTGCGGTCTTGCCCTGCAGATTTGCTACGGCCGGCGCCGCGCTCGGCATCCGGTTCAGCTGTAGCGAGCACTGGGTCGGCCGAGCGTCAGCTGGGCCGCGACGATTGCGGGCCGATGGCGCCCAAGGCGCTCGGCGCGCCGAGCGCTGGCGTCATGTCCGGCGCCGCGTCGGCCCCCGCCGACGGGGAAATTCGCAGGGCCTGGGGCCGGGCAGGGCGTAGAGATCCGTAGCGTCGGCCCGATCGATTCCCCGCGCGACCCAAGGGGCGCAGCACTGGCCCAATTGTCGAGGCGCCCGCGAGGCTATCGGTCGTGCGGCTCGTGAAGTGCTCCAGGAGATGCTCGCAGCGCGGCGCGTTTGCGAATTGTGCCGCGCCGGATCGTGTCCCCCGGCGGCCGACGCGTATGCGATCGAAGCGACGAGGGGGGGCCTCGATATCTCGGTCCGTCAGTCGACCTCCGTCGAGCAGATCGATGCCGCTGTGCTGGATCTTATCATCACCCCGTGCGCCGAGAAGGTTCACCCGATCCTGCCGAGCCGCAGCCGGCGACAAGCACCGAGGTTCGGCGCGACCGGCTCCGCAGTGAACGCGACGAGATCCGCCCCCGCAGGACTGCTGAATCGCTCGCGCGGCTCGGCGTCGCACCGGGCGATCCGACGCTGATGAGCAAGAATCCGCAGAACGGGATGGATCGCTTGCCTCAGGCGTCTCGTGGTCCGGCACAGGCCTGCATGAGACCGCGGTATACTGAAACCTCAGTCCCGGATGGTGCCGAGCTCGCGATGCGGGCCGGGGCAGGGCTGTACGCACGGAGCGTCCCGGGACGATCGGATGGCACCGGCACGGGAGTCGGGGAGGCGGATCGCCTGTGTGGGCTCGGGCACATCGTTGCCGACGCGGCGGCCTGTGGGTGAGGACCGCGGCGCTTGCCGCGGCCGCGGGCGTGCTCGCGGGCTGTTGGACGCCGCCCTCGGCTCGTGTTCGTCCCCTCGGCGCACCGCGTATCGTGCTCGACGAGCTGATCGCCCGCTCCGCCCGGGAAGCCGCCGTGGTGCGCTCCGTCGATCATTCGGCGCGGAGCATCGCGCTGGATGTCCATGGGATTCTGCTCGAGCGGTGCCGAATCGGACCGCACGTGCATCGCTGGCGGACACTGCGGCCGGGTGAGCGCGTGCACGTCAGGTTCACGGAGCGCCTGAGTGTATACGTCCCGCCGCCGGGGCAGGTACGCCATCCCGTTGCGATACGTGTGCTGTTCGTCGGCCCGAGCTACCGCCTGCTCGGCCTGCGCTACTCGAACGGCTCGGCGGCAACCCTCAAAGCGCTTCTGGGCACCCCGCTGCAGCAGGTCCAGGCCGGCGATGCCGTGGCCGTTCGCAGCGTCACTCTCGTTGCGCTCGATGCGCCTCGCCGCGACGGTTCGTAGGCGACGTGCGCATGACCCACCCGAGCGCCTCGTCGTCCGCCGTCCGCCGTCTCACTGTGGCGGCCGCAGTACTGCTGTGCACCCTGCCGGCCGGCGCGCGGGGGCAGATCTCTGCGAACCAGGCGGCGCTGATCGAGAGCGCCATCGGACCGCGCGTGGAAGCCCTGACCATCCTCGGAGGAGACTTCGGGCTGTCCGACGGCGAGTTCCACTCCAGCCAAGGGCGGGCATCGGGCGCGAGCGTGCCGGTGGATACCAGCGTCACCAAGTTCGGCGGCGATGGAGAGATCGGCTCGCCCGAACCTCTCGGTCAGCTGAACATCGGCTGGCAGCCGCGCCTGCAGGGCAACATGGGGTACCTCGAATCGCGCACCAGGCTGGCGGGCCGCAGCGGCGGTGCCGCCACGAACGAATTCAGGACACTCGCGGTGGAATTCGGCGGGGGTGTGCGCTTGTGGACCACCCGGCGCTTGAGCTTCGCGCCCACGGTGATGATGCTCTACGGCCGGACGGACGACGATTACCAGGTCGGCGGCCCCACCGGGGCATCGAACGTCGCTCAGCTGCGCCAACTCGGACTCGTCGACTGGAGCGTCTCGACGTGGTCACTGCGTCCGGCGATGAACGTGCAGTACATCCTGCCGTTCGGACGTACGCTCGTGATGTTCTCCTCGGATGCGGCGGGTTTCTTCACCCATGGGTTTGCCCGCTCGACCGCCAATCTGCGCGTCGGGGGGGATTCCGGCTTCGTGACCAACAAGATCGATCTCGACATTCCCCTCGGCGTCGAGCTCTACGGCCATGAGCTGCGCACCGGCGGGTACATCAGCCGCACCGACCTGCTGGGTGATCTGAAGCAGGGTCTCAACGTACAGCACCTGAACGAGCTGCACGGGCGGCTGGTGCTCGACTTTCTTAACCAGCTCTGGGGGGTGCAGTGGATTGGCCTCGGGGCCTCCTACCTGTGGGGAACGAATCTCAACGGCTGGACGGTGGGTGCTGACGTCGAGTTTCATTTTTGATGCGGACCGGGCGGCAGCGAGCGATCCTCAGCCGGTAGGATTCACCTCAGCGCTGCCCCGAGCACGGCGCCAACGCCGTAGGTGAGGACTGCCGCCGCCGCGCCGAGCAGCAGCTGGCGCAGCGCCGAGTACAGCGCGGGACGGCCGTTGAACAGCGATGTCATCACGCCCATCGCACCGAGCGCAAGACCGCTCGCCGCGATGCACCCGAGGATAGCGAGGCGTGCAGAGAGCACTGTGAGCGGGATGACGGGCACCAGCGCGCCCAGGGCGAACAGTGCGAAGGAAACACCCGCCGCGCTCCACGGGTTGCCCCCGAGCTCACGCGGATCGATGCCGAGCTCCTCACGCGCCAGCGTATCGAGCGCAGTCGGCCCGCTGCGCATGATTTGCGCGGCGACGCGCTGCGCCTCGCTCTTCGACAAGCCCTTGGCCTGATAGATCAGCGCCAGCTCGTGCTGCTCGGCCTCGGGCGTCTGTTCAATTTCCTCGCGCTCCTGGGCGAGCTGCGTGGCGGCCAGGTCGCGCGCGTTGGTTACCGAGAGCCACTCGCCGAGCGCCATGGAACAGGCCCCGGCGATCAACCCCGCCAAGCCTGTGAGCAGCACGGCGCGCGGCCCGCTTCCGGCGCCCGCGACCCCCATGAGCAGGCAGAAATTCGACACCAGCCCGTCGTTCGCACCGAGCACGGCCGCGCGCAGGTTGTTGCCCGATACGCCGCGATGCCAGGGCTCAGCCTTCCCGATGTCGACGCCGGGCTGCCAAGGTCCTGCGGTGGCCGCAGCAATAACCGCTGCATGGCCGCGCTCCTCGGCCGCGAGCGCCGCGGCGTCCTGCTGACCGGAATACTTGTTGCGGTCGGCATATTCGGCCGCCGCGATGGTCGGAAGTACGAAGGCCGGACCGAAATAGCGCGCCAATCGGCCGAGCATCCGCGTGCGCAGGCTGGGCGTAAAGGCATCTGGGGCCGCGCCGGCGCCGAGCAGTTTTCTCCTCCACACTTCGGCATGCGCCGCCTCGGCTTGCGAGAGCTGGGTGAACAGATCCCGGCGCGAGGGATCGCGTTCGGCCGCTGCAAGCGCCGCATAGAGGGCTGCACCGTCGAGTTCGTCGCGCAGGTTGGCCGCGTAGCGGTCGAGGTCCTTATCGGTCGTGGAATCGCGCGGCTTCATAACGGCAACATAACACGTCGTGGTGGGCCAATACAGGCAGTCGGGCACAACCTCCGGGGTCCCGCCCGGCGTGTCCGGCGCGGCGGGCGGCTCTCAGCGGTACTGCCGCAGGTACTTGCGCTCGAACCCGCGCTTCGCCCAATGCCAGAGCCGGCTGCGCGGCAGCACCACACTGCGCTTGACGGTGCGTAGCACGAGCGTGCCGGCGACCAGATCATCGATGATGCACATCATCTCAACCTTGAATCCGTGGCGGGCAGGTCGGCCGGCGAACTCCTCGGTGAGATTACGCGCCGCGGCGAGCCCCTGCAGGTCCGCCATGTGCGCCTGCTTGGGCATCCAGTCCGGCCCGGGGAAGCTGCCGGCATCACCGACAACGTATATCCGCTCAAAGCCGGCGACGCGGCAGTGTCCATCGGCCTGGATCATGCCGCCGGGGGAACGCGGCAGCGGGGTCTGCTCGAGCCAGGCCGGGCCGGTGAGTCCCGGCATGAAAAGGATGAGATCGGCGCCGAAGGCACCGTGCTCGGTCACGACTTGATGCGCCTCGAAGCGCACCAGCTTCTGACCCAGCTGGGTCTCGATCCCGCAGCGCCGCATGCGGGCAAGCACGGCCGAGACCGCCCGCTCGCCAAGTCGCGCGCCCGGGCGCGCCGCTGGGCTGAAGAACACGAGCTTGAAGCGCTCCCGCCGACCCTCTTTGCGCAGTTGCTGATCGATGCCGAAGAGAAACTCGAACATCGGTCCGCCGCGCACGGCCGACGGCTCGTTCGGATTGGCGCCGAAGCCGACGGCAATGACCCCTTCGTGCATGGATTTCAAACGATCGCGGAGCTGCTCGGCGGCCGCAATGCCCTCGCAGGGCGTAATGGCATGCTCGATGCCCGGGAGCTTCTTGATGAACCGCCCGCCGCACGCGATGAGCAGCGCATCGTTGCCGACCTCGCCGACGCTCGTGGTCAGGCGACGGCCATCGGCGGACAGCGCAATCGCCTCTGCCATCACGTGCCGCACGCGCATGCGGTGGAAGAACGCCGCCAGCGGCACCACCAGATCCTCTCGGCAACGCAGGCCGCTCGGGATCCAGATGCTGCCGGGCAGGTAGTGCAGCTCGGCCTGCGGCGCAATCACGGTGATCTCGGCGTCACTGCGCAGTCGCCGCAATTCACGGAGGCTGCTCAGTGCCCCGAAGCCCGCTCCGACGATGCTCACACGTGGCGTTGTCGCGGAAGAACTCATAGTGTGCTCAATCGGCTGCCGTTGCTCGTCCGTCCGGCGCCTCGCGTAGGACACGCGCTACCTGCGCATGCCGGTACCGCGAAATCATTCTCCGTATCTCGTTCCGCATCCGGGGGACGGCTGCGCGAGTTGCCCGACAGTAAACCTTGCCGGACCGTGATCCGGCAATCGGTAATTTCCCGGGGGCGACACCTCACGGGCGGCCCGGTGAGTTCTCCTGTCCCGCGCCGCCCACGCCCCAGCACGTGCCGTGCTCGTCAGTTCCACGATATAATACGCACTCTTCGCAGCGGTGGGGCCGGGTGACGGTCTGGGCTGCCGTGCCGTATCGCATGACCCGAGGAGCGACCATGGACATCAATATTGGCATTTCCGAGAAAGACCGCAAGGCGATCGCGCAGGGTCTGTCGCACGTGATGGCCGATACCTATTCGCTCTACCTCAAGACGCACAATTATCATTGGAACGTCACCGGCCCGATGTTCCAAACGCTGCATCTGATGTTCGAGCAGCAATACACCGAGTTGTGGGCAGCGGTTGATCTGATCGCCGAGCGCATCCGGGCGCTCGGCCACTTCGCGCCGGGAACGTACAAGGCGCTCGGCAACCTCACGAGCATCGCCGAGGACGAGACTGTCCCGCGGGCCGCGGACATGATCCGCAACCTCGTCAAGGGGCACGAGCAGGTGGCCATCACGGCGCGCAAGCTGTTTGCGACCGCCGATAAAGCGAGCGACCAGCCAACCGCGGACCTGCTGACGCAACGTCTGGAGATTCACGAGAAGACCGCTTGGATGCTGCGCAGCCTCCTGGAAGACGATCACAAGTAGAGCCGACCTCGCGCCGTGATCGTGCGGCGTGGTTGTGGGCATCAGGTCACGCCGACCTGCCGCCGTTCCGAGCATTGCGGATGCGCGGGGCCTGACAGGTGCAGCTGATCGGCGCTCTGCGGACCGGTTGTCGTCCTGCGAGGAAGTGTGAACTGTCACGGATGACTCGGCGCAATTGTGCGTATGGGATCGCGGTGCACTGAGAGCAATGCGCGTGTCGCACTACGATGTTAAGGGCAGAGTGGCCGGACCCCCGTAACGCCGGGGGGCAATAGTGAACGCAGCACTGACGCAGCAGCTCAGGAGTCAGACGACGGATCCTTCGCGACGGCAGTTCCTGGGTCGAACCAGCGAGGACGTATTGCTTGGTGGTCTTTTGGGGTGCCGGTCCTCTCCGCCGGCCTGCTGCCGCTGACACTGGGCATTCAGAGCCTCTGGAGCCGGCCGTCCCTGCTCATCGGCACCGGGCTGCCCGCCGGCAGCGCAGTACTGAGGCGCCGGCGCGGGGCAGCGGCGCGGCCAGCGCCGCCCTCCACGCTGGAGGGCGCGAACGATCTGGTCGGGGAGCCGCCGGCGGACT
Source organism: Pseudomonadota bacterium (assembly GCA_021826035.1). The sequence goes on from JAKBBE010000027.1 coordinate 8,688, forward strand.
GGAACTGGGTGCCGTTCTTCGTGATCTTCCTGCTACTCGCGTCACTCGTGGGCGATCTGACCGGGTGGCCTCTTGTGCTGCACCCAGCCCGCATCGTGATCGGCTTCGCGCCGTTCGCGCACTCAACCGTATGCTCGTGGGCCGCTCGGCCGGTCGCACTGTCCGTGGCCTGCAGTCTGACCGCGGCCGGCGGAGTGCTGTGCGTCTTGCTGCTCGGGGTGCGCCCCGGTGCGGCGATCTGCAGTATTCTGATGGGCGTGTTGATGCTACGCGTACTCGACCTGCACGTGTCCCGGGCGCTGGCGGTGGCGCAGCTGCCGTTCGTGATGCCCCACCCGGGGTTGCAGTTCCCGGCCGCTGTGCTGCCGGGACCGGCGATCGAGACCGCCGTGTTCCTCGCGTGGCGTCGGTTTGCGAGAGCGCGCACCGGTGAGTTCAAATGATCGTCTTCGCATCACGGTGATGACAATGGAGCGGTCAACCACGGCTGAAAGTCGCTCGGCAGCCCCGAGCGTCAGAAGTCTGTCTGCGGGCTGGTGCTCCGGGTGTTCAGGACATCAAGGTGGCTGGCAGGGTGAGCAGTGAGCGCGATGCGTCACGGTGATATGGTAGCGTTGAAAGAGCTGGTCCTGCTCGGCGGCGGACACAGCCACGTCGGGGTGCTCAAGGGCTTCGGGATCAGACCCATGGCCGGAGTGCGGGTGACGGTGATCTGTCCTGACATCCGCACGCCCTATTCGGGCATGTTGCCGGGATTCATTGCCGGGCATTACCGGCTTGATCAGATCCACATCGATCTTCGGCAGCTGTGCCGCTTTGCGGGGGCGCAGCTGTGCCGTGCCGAGGCGGTGGGTATCGATCTGCGGGCCCGGCGGGTCTTGCTCAGCGATGGCCCACCGGTTCAATACGACTTGCTGTCCATCAATACCGGGGCAGTCCCCGATGTGCGCCAAGTACCGGGGGCGGCCGATCACGTCATTCCCCTGAAGCCCATCCCAGAGTTCCTGAAGCACTGGCCGGCACTGCAGGAGCGGGCGATAGCCCAATCGGGTCAGTTGCGCGTCGGGATGGTTGGCGCGGGTGCCGCAGGCGTGGAAACGCTGCTCGCAGTTCAATACGCTCTACGCCGTCTGCTACGCGAGTTGGATCCACACACCGAGCGGCTGCAGTACTTCCTGTTCTGCGATACTCCGCAGATTCTGCCGACGCATTCCGCGCGCGTACGCCGGGCGTTCGAGCGCATCCTGGCGCGTCGGCGAATCGAGGTGCTGACCGGCCGGCCAGTGACCGCAATCGGTCCAGGGCGGTTGACCGTGGCCGGCGCAGGAGAGTTCCCCCTGGACTCGATCCTGTGGGCGACGGGCGCGTGCGCGCCCGCCTGGTTCGCTCATACCGGACTGGCGCTGGATGAGCGGGGATTCATTCGAGTCGACGATGCGCTCCGGTCGGTCTCACATCCCGAGATCTATGCCGCGGGCGATGCGGCCACTTTGGCCGAGAACCCTCGCCCGAAGGCGGGCGTGTTCGCCGTTCGGGCAGCCAAGCCGCTCGAACGCAATCTGCGCCGGGTCCTGCTCGGGAGTGCACCAATGCCGTTTCGGCCGCAGCGGTCGTTTCTGAGCCTGATCAGCACCGGCAATCGGTGCGCGGTGGCATCGCGTAACGGATGGATGCTGCGCGGACGGCTGATGTGGCGCTGGAAGGATTGGATCGACCGGAGCTTCGTGCGCGCGTTCACCGAATTGCCGTCAGGACAGTCGCAGGAGCCGCGGGTCGTGCAGTCCTCAGGAGCGGATCTGCCGCATCAGTTCCCGCCGCGCAAGATGCGTGACGAGACCGATGACCACAACCGTGGTGCCGAGGCCGATCCACAGCAGCAGGTTGCTCTGCCGGGCGATGGGGGTCCCGCCGCGCATGACCTGGGTGATGTTCATCGCGACCGAACCGGCATAGACGTAAAGTAGGCTGCCTGGCAGCATTCCGATCCAGGACGCTAGCAGGTAATCGCGCGGGCGCACCGTGGTGACACTGTAGGCATAGTTGAGCACGCCGTATGGGAAGACCGGGGACAACCGGGTCAGAAATACGATCCAGAAGCCGTGACGAACGATTGCGCGATCGAGCGCATGAAATTTTCGCCAGTGCCCAGTCCGGCTGCGCACCCACTCATGAGCAAAGCGGCGACCGACGAGGAAGGCGGCCGCGGCGCCCAATGTGCTGCCGAGCGAGACGAGGGCTAATCCTCGGCCCAGACCGAAGATTGCCCCGGCGGCCAGGGTGAGCAGGGAGTCGGGTACGAGAATGAGTGCGGCGATCACGTAAATAAGTACGAAGGGAGCCGCGGCAGCGCTGCGCCAAGTCGCGATCAGGACAAGCGTTGGTCCGAGTCCTTCCTTCAGCAGCACGGTGGCGACCGCGGCGATGGCGAGCAGAAAAACTCCGGCTGCCACCAGCGTCGGGCCTTTCAGCGGAAATCCCGCGTCACTGTCTGGCATGGCGGCGGTTCATTCAGCGTTTGCTTCCACCCGGGCGCGATGCTGCGCTAGAGCGCACTCGATCGGCGGCGCCCCATACTGATCGAGCGCCCATTGATGCACGCGGGCAAGATTCGGCGGCGCACCCGGATATCCGGTCCGCGCACCAGTACCCGCTCCAGCGTATTGTGGATGCTGAGGACGTCGCGGTGACAACAGTTGCCAAAAAAGGCGAGGATCACGCAGGCGTGCGATGGCGTCGGAACAGATGACCACCTCGCGGAGGCCGGTTGCGCGGCGATAGGAAAGATTGGTACCAAAATCAATACCGAGCTTGCGCGGTGCGCGCGCCTCGGGGAGCTTCCTGCCGATTCCATGGCCAACGTCGGCGGGAGGAGACCGCCCTGTCGCCTCCAGTAGATACTCGGCAACCGGATCGATATCCGGTCGGTAGCCGGCTTCGCCCTTCAGTCCCGACGTATCTTCGTCATCGGCGGACTGCACATGAGTTCCGCAGCCGGAGGGCAGGAAAAGCTCGTCATTCAGCACGATGTATACCTTGTTCCATGCGCGGCTCGGTTCGCGCCGCCTTCGGGATGATCCTGGCCCAACCACGGTCTAGCCGGAGATGATCCTTCCGTCGTGGGTCTGCGGCTTACCAAAAAATATGAGGCGTGGGCCGCATTGCGGTCAAGGGATCAACATCCAGATCCCGCAATAGCGCACAATCACTGTGCCGGGAGGTCTTGGGGGGAGACATCGCCGGCATTCTAAGGTCCTGCGCCAGCACGCTCCAGCTGCGGTTTCTGCGTTCCGCATGGCAGTGCTCAGAAAATACCGAGCTCGAGTCCGGCCGCGAGGGTGGCCCCGATTTCCTCGCAGCGCACGAGCTCAGCCGGCGCGATGATCTTGCGTTTGAGAATCTCTTCGGGCGTCTGGGCATGCGTGCAAACGATCACGGCCGGTGCGATGGCGCGCAGCCGCCAGCCGGTTGCGATACGCTCGATCTGGCGAGCAGCATTGGTCCCGTCGCTTCCGGCGCAGATCAAGTTTGCGTATGCTCGCCCCTCGATGCGCCCGAGCACCCCATAGTAGCTGCGATCGAAGAAGTCCTTCATGAGGCCGGAGATCGCCGCAAGATTCTCCGGGCAGGCGAATAGATAGCCATCTGAGTCGAGCAACGCCTGCGGTCCGCATTCTAGGGCCGTCTCAAAGCGCACGCGCACACTGGCTTCGCATGCCGCACCCGTCGCGGCGGCTCGTGCCATCGCCAGCGCGCCGCCCGTATGCGAGTGATGAACAATCAGCAGCGTCTTCATACCTCTATCGCGTTCGCTCGCTGAACCAGAATCGCCCTGGTTGCATGACCATTATGACCGAAAAGACCGAGAACACTGCCAGACGGCACAACGCCCCCGTACCCGACCGCATCGGAAGCCGTACAGCAGCGCTACCAGACCCGGACCTGTGAATTAGGCACGACACCCGTGCCGCCTGCAATCAGTCCCTGTCGCCCGTCTGCCGTCTGTGTCGCCCCGCAGAGCGGCGGTCCGTGTACACGCCGTTCAGGTTGGCGTTCTGGGGCATCTACGACCCCGTCGACCTTCCAACCGGTCCAGTTCGCGCGCCGCTGCGCGGGAAGGTGGCCGATCGGACCAGCCGCATCGTACGGTTGGAGGGTTCGCCAAGGGACCCCAAGCGTTGACTTGGATTGTGATTGTCTGACAAATGCGCAGCAGTAGGCCTGGTCCGCGGAGGAGGCGCGAGGTGAGGGCGCGATCATCGAAGCGGACTTGCCCTGAGCGAACCGTCCACGGGGTCTCCACGGTTGTGCTGCGGAGTGCGGAAGTCCGTCGTTCAGGTGCCGGAGAGTTTAACGGTCTACCCGTATTGTGATTGCGGTGTCATGAGGCAGCTGCGCTGCTGCGCTTGCCCAGGAGGCCGGTCGGTGTCATCAGCGATGGCTGCGCGGTCCTCATGCAAGTCAGTCCCAGGGATTAATGTCGATGCAGCCCGATTGGCGCCATGACCCGCAGGACACCGCGCCCATTGACATCCTGCAATGGAAAATAAACCCAATGCGTGATCGGATCCACGGCGACAGAGTGAGCCTCGAAGGCGAGATACTTGCGGCCGAGCAAACGCAACCGGGTGCCGTCGAGCTCGAACACAGCCACGACACCGCTCTCGCTTGCCACGTATAATCGCCCCAGCCCCGGATCAAACGCCAGGACGTCCGGATCGCGCCCCACGGTATGCACGGAAAGGACCCGCATGTTTCTCATGTCGAGGAGCAACAGCTTGGCGTTGCCGTCGCACGCCACAAACGCCAGACGTGCGCGCGCGTCAATCAGCAGACTATGATCGTGGTCGCAACTGTTCGGCAGCGAGTACCGGTGCACGATGCGGTCTGAGTGCGGGTCGATGCTGACGATCTGGTCGCGCGTCTGCACGTCGGTAAAGATCCGATCGGAAACCGGATCATATTGCGAATTGCCCACGTGGCCACCCATTGGGATGGTGGCGATGCGGCGATTGGTGCGCGTATCGATAACGGTCTCGGTTCCCCCATGCTCATCGGAAATAAAGAGCTTGTGCACGTCCGGCGCAAACGCCATGCCATCCGGGTAGATTCCGGCGGGCGCATGGGCAATCACACGCAAGCGTCCTTCGGAGATGACATCGAGCCGGTTGCGACCAGTCGCCGAGGCGAAAAGTTCACCTAATTCCGGTACCGCCAGGACTCCGTGGACTGCAGGGACGTCCCGTATTGTTGTGAGCACTCGTTCGGTCTTCAAATCGAATGCGACGACCAAGTTCGATCCGAGGTGCGAGATGAACAGGAGTCGGTGCTGCCGGTCGATGCTAGCGTAGTCGAATCGGTTCGCGGCTCCCGGCAGGACGATGTCTGACCGGACCTGTCGCAGCGGCAGCTCGGACGCGCACGCCGTGAGCAGATGTGCCGTCGCGGTTGCCACAACACTCATTGCCGTGATCCAGCACGGCGCACGGGATAGACGCGTCGTGATGCGCAAGGACGAATGAGTCTGCTGTTCGTTCATCGGATTGAGTGCCCTCAATGGACAAGGTGCCGAAGCGGGTCTGCGTGGGCAACTCAGGGTACCGCGAACTGGGGAATGCGGTAACACGGAGGGGGCATTGACTTTACAAAGCGTGCCGGCGTGTTCGCGGGAACGAGCGGGGAATCCTAGATCGCAGATGGTCACGAACCGGAGCGCCTCGACCGGACGGTCCACGCACCACTCGGGATCATCCGCATTCTGCCCTTTAGGTTCTGCCAGATTGGCCGGAGGAGGGGACCTCGATGTCCGCAGTGCTCAGAGCCGCAGGACTTGCATCCTCGGCGGCTGGATGTTTGCGCCAATTTCCAAGCTTACTCTGCCAAGACCCGAGCTGCCCCCTGCGTGTGCTTCCGGCGGGGCGGCGGCATGAGCACCGATGGCGAACAAGAAGTGCCCGCTGAACCGAGCCGCTCCCTGCGCTGACGGTCTTGACGCCTGCCTGACTTAAGGAGACACTCTCGCTCGCGTGCTGGTTCCCCGGTTGATGCCGGGGAGGCAAGAGGGAATGCGGTTAGACGTGAGTCGATTCCGCAGCTACCCCCGTAACTGTAAGCGGCGAGTCCGCGTCCATAATGGCCACTGGGAAACTGGGAAGGCTGGGCGCAAGACCACGACCCGCAAGCCAGGAGACCTGCCAGTACCGTCACCCAACCGGTGGGCGGGTCGAACCACACGGAGCGGTCTTTCGCAGCGGTGACATTGAGACCGATGCGGAGGCCGTGGGATAGCATTCCACAACCACCGATTGCAGGCGCGTGAGCGAGGCGAAAGCTCGACATTCACGGTCTGTGTCTGTGCTGTTCGCATCGGCGTTCGTTACCACGCCCCAGACGGGGCACATGAACGGAGCGCTGCATGCGAATTATTCCGGCACGAGCTAGCATTTTTGCATCCTCATACGCTGATCGCGCGCTGGAGCTGGTGGGTTCCCGCGCCCTGCGCGCGCGTTGGTGCGGCCTGACTGGCGGAAAGCGGACTGCCGAGCGTGGACAGGCCTGGGTTTCGGCACACTACGTGTGGATGGCCTTTTTGTGCGCAGCGACGATGGCGACACCGGCAATAGCCGCGGTCGTACCGAGCAGCGTATCAACCGTCATCGTGTCCGCGGCCACCTTTCCCCAACCCATTGCGCAGGTGTTGCCGACCGTGAGCGTGATTACACGCGTACAGATCAAGCGCAGTGGTGTGAAAAATCTGACGACACTTCTGCAGCGCGTGGCCGGCGTGCAAATCACCTCAAATGGCGGTCCCGGACACACCGCGACAACCTACCTTGAGGGCTTCGGCGGAACTGACGCAGGAGTCCTGATCTTGCTCGACGGCGTGCCGATTACAGCCGAAGACGCATCCGGTGGCGGGGACTATCTTGAGAACCTCACCACTGATCAGATCGAGCGCATCGAGGTCATTCACGGTAATGTCTCGGCAATCTATGGATCCGGTGCAATTGGAGGCGTGATTCTGCTTACCACGCGCGAGGGCGGTGCCAAGCCTGAAGCGGACCTCTCCATGACCGCAGGGAGCCGCAATACGGTGACGGTCTCGGCCAATGCCAGTGGGCAACTCCACCACACAGACCTGCAGATTGGGGTGAGTCGATTCACCACCGCAGGAATTCCTTCGATAAACCCAGCGGAAAGCACGTTCGTAAACTCCAACCGATCCGACGGGTATCACAATTTGACCGCGAACGGATCAATTGTGCAGGAGTTCGCCAGCCACGAGAAATTCGGCATCCGTGCGCTTTTGAGTGACGGGCGCTACACCTACGACAATGAAAGCGCCGGGGGGCGCACGAAGGAAAGCCTGCTCCAGGTATTCAGCGACAACCGCATCGGCTCCATCTGGACGTCCAATGTCAGTGTTTCGCGTCAACGCACTGAGAACATCAACCTCGGCAGCTATCCTGCGATGTATCGTTCGACGCACCTTGCTCTGCTGTGGCGCAACGTCGTCCGAGTTTCCAGGGACTGGACGTTGACTGGTGGTGCGACGCATCAGCACCAGTCGGTCACCAGCACGGAACAAGGCAACATTCCGAGCACATCGCGCAACGTGACGGGAATTTTCGCCGGCTTGAATGGCTCCGTAGCAGCTAACGAAATTCAATTGAACGTGCGGCACGACCAGTTCGGCGGCTATGCAAGCACAAAAAACACCTTCTACGCCGGTTATGGCCGCCAATTGGGTCACGGATTTGAGGCGATCGCGAGCTATTCAAGCGCGTTCAACGTGCCGCCGCTGGGCTATCTTTATTACAACAACCCGTATTGGGCGGCCAACCCATTGCTGAAGCCGGAATCGGCGCATACCGTTCAGGCGGCGCTGCAATGGTCGGGGAAGCCGGCGAATGTACGATTGACATTGTTTCAGACCACGGGCAATGACCTGTGGGGCTTTGGCTCTACGCCAAGCGGTCTGACGCAATTTCAAAACATTGCACGCACTCGTACGCGTGGTATTGAGCTGGCCGGACGGGGAGGGTGGGGGCCGTTTAGTTACGACGCAAATGTCACCCTGCAACAGCCTATTGCGCTAAGTGAATCCGGTCAGCCAACTTTGCAACGGCTCGCCCGGAGCATGGCCAACGTCAAACTCGATTATGCGTTTGGCGCGGTGACAACGGGTTTCCTAATTCACTACACAGGGCCCCGACCGGATGTGGCATACACGCCGACATTTGCTGCGATTCCCGTTACCCTCGGCAGCTACACCACGGTGAGCCTGACCGCGGACGGGCCGATTGACAAGGATTTTCGGTGGAACGTCCGTGTCGAGAACCTGTTCGCCAAGCGCTATGAGACGGCCTATAGTTACAACACCATGCCATTTGGGGTGTTCGTGGGATTGACGTGGAGTCCGCTTGGATTCTGACGCGGCATGCACCGGTATGCTCGGCTCAGGAGCGTGCTGAGTGATCGTGGCACGGTGCCTGGAACGGCAGCGGGCGCGGTCAAATCTGCCGCTCGTCGGCAGAGCGCCGTGGATGCTGAAACCGCGGGCTTCTGCGGCGTGGAGCCTTGGGCATGCCCTTCGCGCGGCGCTTGCCGGCACGCCGATCCGGGCGATAGGGTCGGCGTGTTCGACTTTGGCGCTGGAGCGGGGGCGCGCTGGTCTGGCGCGTGGATAATGCTGTCGTGCAGAGACTCACGCGATGCCGGCGGCGTTTTGGTTTCCAGTGCAAGAGATTCCGAGCGGTGCCATCCCGAGGGCGCGTAGTTGCGGCAAAAGTGGCTTAAGGGTGCGCGGGGGTGTCTGTGGATCGAACAATAGTCCCGCCACGGTTCCCGAGTGCGATATCTGCAGCCCAAGCGCACCACTGGTGATGCCCAGCGTGCGCAGAGCGTGAAATCCACGCGTGGGCGCAGTGAGCTGATGAAGTTCGGCGCTGCGCGTTGCCACTGCGGCAATTGTTTGGGCATCGTGCGCCTGGAAGGCAGCGCGTCCTTGCTGCAAGAGAGCGGTGTACTCGCCACGGAAATCATCGCCGCGGGGCAGGGGCAGGGCCAACGTATCACGCCCACCGGACTGCGGGTCGGTGTCAACGCTCAGCAGGAGGAATTCGGGAGTCCAGTGCCCCCAGTGCTCCAAGACACGGCCTTCGCGCTGTGCGAATAGCACCATTCCGTCGAACATGAGTGGGTCGCAGGCTACCTCGGCGCTGACCGCGAGCTGGGCAAGCATGGCGGCATCGGCTCGCGCGCCACACGCCAGACATACGGCCCGGAGGGTGGCGAGCACGTCGCTGGTCGAGGAGCCCAGTCCGAGACCGATCGGTATTGGACAACGGAGGCTGAGCACGCCCCCGTACGTCTTGGCGTCTAGCGCATCAAGGGCCAGTCGGGCTGCGCGTGCGGCTTTCGTCTTACCGGCGGGCTGGACCTCGACCTGCCGCCCTGGCGTTACCCTGAAGTGAGCTTCACTGCCGGCATCCGGGACGGGCAGAGTCACCAAACAAGGGACGGCGTCGGTATGAGCCTGTGCATCGGGCCACCATAGGCCTTGGAGAATCTCGCCGTGGTGGCGGCCGGCGCTACCGAAGCCGACGCCTGTCCGCGAGATTGGGGAGTACTCCGTTGAGTGCTTCAATCCGGCTGCCATTTATCACGGACCGCCAATGGGTGATCGGCGTCTGCCGTTCGCGCGCAACGCAATGCAACACCGTAGCCGGATGAAAGTTCCGATGCCCACGTAGCACTGATTCCGCAATAGGTCTGCAACACAAACTGCAGCACGCCACGGTGTGTCACGACTGCCAGCGTCTTGGGCGCGGCATCCTGCAACCATTGGGCAACGTGCCTGGTGATGCGTGCCGTGAAATCGGCATACGGTTCCGCGTGGGGTGGTGTAAACGTGGCAAAACCCTGCACCCAGCGCTGTGACTGCTCCGGGAAGCGGCTCTCGATTTCGTCCCACCGCAATCCTTCCCAATCGCCAAAGTGGATCTCACGCAGCCCTGGGTCGAGCACGGCGTCAATCCCGTGCCGCTCGGCCAGCGCCTCGGCGCAGCGACGGGTGCGCAGCAGATCGCTGCTGACGAGTTGATCAAGCGGCAGTCGATCAAGGCGGCGCTGTAAGGCGTGGAGCTGTGCAAGACCGACTGCACTTAAGTCCGGGTCGCTATGCCCGCAAAATGTTCCGGCGAGGTCGGTGACGGGGTGGCGGATCAGAATGAGGTCTCTCATCGCCACGCGCCACAGAGATAAACGGCGGACGCGGTAAGCTGGATGGCGGCACCGAAGCAATCGCCGGTCACTCCGCGTATCCGCCGCCAAAAGTACCAGGCGCTCGCCGAAGTGACCAACAAGCAGGCCGTCCAGGGACGCCAACTATCCGCGTGCAGACTTACCACGGTGGCTGCGGCGGCGATCAGCGTTCCGAGTGCCACCGCCACCGGTGAGATACGGTGGGCGAGTCGCGCGCCCTGTCCGGACGACTCCCCGCCCTGACGTGCCGACGGCAGAAACGCAGCAAGCGGGAGCACGCTCCAGCGCGAGAGCGCTTCGGCCGCGACGAAGTAGGCGAACACATCCCCCTTCGGCAGCGTTGCAATGAACGCGATCCGCAGCAGCAACGATAACGCGATGGCAATCGCACCGTAACTGCCGATTCGGCTGTCGCGCATGATGGCCAGCACCCGCTCGGCTGTCGCTCCACCGCCGAAACCGTCGGCGCTGTCGGCGAGACCGTCCTCGTGAAGACCTCCAGTGATTAGCACCAGAAATGCAACAGATGCAGCAGCGGCGGCGATGGGTGCAAGGTGCAGCTGTAGGGCTGCATCGATTCCCGCCGCCGCCAGTCCGAGTACTACCCCGACCAGGGGAAAATACGCTGCGGCGCGCGTCAGCGCGACCTCCCCAAGCCATCGCTGCGGCAGCGGGACGCGCGTGAGAAATTGAAGCGCGCCAAGAAAATCCCGGATCAGACGCATCATGCGTTTGCAGTGCTCACTCCTGCCGATGCGAACGTCGCCATCTCCGTCAGAATGTGCAAAGCCGAAGCGACGATTGGCATGGCCAGCACAGCGCCGGTGCCCTCCCCGAGGCGCATGCGCAAATCCAGAATAGGCGTGAGTCCGATGTGATGCAGGAGGTGCGCATGTCCGGGCTCCTCGGAGCGGTGACCAGCAAGCAGATAATCGCGCACCGGCGGCGCAAGTGCGACGGCGACCGCGGCAGCCGCCGTAGCAATGAATCCATCGGCGATGATGATTTTGCGATGTCGGGCAGCGCCGAGGAAAAAGCCCGTCATCGCAGCAATCTCCAAGCCGCCAACGCAGCGCAGGGCCTCGAGCGGCTCCACCGGCTCGGTGCGCCATCGGGGCAGGTGTCTATCTAACGCCTCACCGATCACTTTTTGCTTGCTCTGCCGCGTAGTGGAGCTGATTCCCGTCCCCATCCCCGTGACCCCTTCGACCGGCTGACGGGTGATGGCAGCGGCGAGGGCGCTGGCCGCCGTAGTATTGCCGATTCCCATCTCGCCGGCCGCCACCAGGCGTGCGTCTCGCTTGTGGGCGTCGTCGGCAGCCTCAAGGCCGACCTGAAGCGCCTCAGACAGCTCAGCTGGTGACATCGCTGGTTCGACGCGGAAATTGCGACTAGCGCGCCGTACCTTGCGGAGCCACAACGCGTCGTGTGCGGAAAATTGGGCATCTACACCAACGTCGATTATCGTCAGCGTTACCTCATGGAGCCGCGCCAGCACATTGATCGCCGCCCCGCCATGCAGGAAATTCTCTACCATCTGGGCGGTCACGGCGCTCGGGTAGGCACTAACCCCCTCCTGGGTGACACCATGGTCGGCGGCGAATACGTAGGCCGCTTTGCGCAGAGGAACAGACCAGCTACCTTCGGCAATCGCATAGCACCGCGCGGCGATCGTCTCCAGCTCACCCAGGCTGCCTGGTGGCTTCGTCAGCTGATCCAGCCGCTGCTCGGCCTCAATTCGAAAGCGCGACGGCACGGAACGGATGTGCGCCAGGGTGTCCTTCAGAACCGACGGAAGGGTATCGCTCATGTCCGAGAAACCTCTTTTATGAATTGCAGTGTGCCAACGCGACGTATGCTTATGGAGCTGACGCGCGGTGTGCGTTTGATGCGTGTCCCGAGCCGCGCAACGGTCTGCGCCGTCGCGAGCCGACGGCGGCATGTCTTGGCAGTCATTGCGGCCCTCCCTTGAGGTCGAATGGCAACCCCGCGACCGTGAGCGTGACGCGATCACAGAGCATCGCGAGCGCTTGATGAAGTTCACCGCTGGCGTCTAGAAAGCGGCGCGACAGCTCACCAAGCGGCACAATCCCAAGACCGCTCTCGTTGCCGACGAGAATGAGGTTTCCGCTGATTTGTGCCACCGCGTCGCACAGACTGCGCCGCTCATTGTCAAACCGCTCGGGTCGAGCGCACAGCAGGTTCGTGAGCCAGAGCGTCAGGCATTCGACCAGCAGGCAGCGGTCGTGAGCGGCATTGGCGAGCAGCACACTGCCGAGTTCGAATGGTTCCTCCACCGTGATCCACTCGGTTGGGCGCCGAACACGGTGTTGTCGAATCCGAGCATCCATCTCGGCATCGCCCGTGTCGATCGCTGTGGCCACATAGATCACCTGTCGAGCGCTCGCGCGAGCGCGCGCCTCCGCGAGCCGGCTCTTGCCTGAACGCACTCCGCCGAGGATTAACTGCTTCATCGCAGGGTCGCTCGGTGGACGGGACTCGGTTCTTCGAACACCGAGCCGATGCCGCCGGGCGGCAGCCACAGGTGCACCGGTCGCTGGTGGCGTGTGATGGAATCGGCGCGGTCAGGGTTTCGCGGAGTCATAGGTAGGAACACGCGCATTGTTCAGACGTACGCTGCCGGGAGGGCTTGCCTGCGACGAGCGTCCCCCATGCCGTTGAGGGGGCTTCGCAGTTGCATTTTTTTGATCATATGTTCCCATGCAGTCGTGAGTGGTTCTGCTGATACGCCAGTAGCGCCTCGTCAAGGCGAGCCCACTCGGCGTCGCGCGCGGGAAGCCCGAAGCGCAGGCCTCTGGGGGCGTCGAACAGGCGAATGAGGATACCGGCGCGCGCCAGCGCTTCATGGATTGCTGCAGCGGAGGCGGTAGGAACCCACTGGAAGAGGCTGCAACCGCCTGCGGGAGGTAACCCATGGCGCCTGAGCAGAGCAACGAGACGCGCGCGCTGCGCGTGAAGTTGCACCCGCATGGTGCTTTGCCAGGTCTGATCGGCGAGCGCGCTCTGCGCCAAGAAGCGGGCTGCGCCGGCGATGGTCCAGGGTCCCAGCCGCTCCTCGAGCACGGTGAGAAATTCCGGGGCTGCCAGTACGAACCCAACGCGCGCTCCAGCGAGCCCGAAAAACTTGCCTAGCGAACGCAATACGATAAGTCCCTCCCGTTCGCTACAGGAAGCAACGCTGTCCGAACCATCCGCATCAGCGAAGGCCTCGTCGATGACTAGCCAGCCCCCACGGGCGGCGAGGCGCGCATGCCACTCGAGCAGCTGGGCGCGCGCCATGCGTTCCCCGGTTGGGTTGTTCGGATTGACGAGTACCAGCACGTCGAGGGCCTCTGCAGCGGATGGGCAGTCGGCAATGGCAATCGGCACGACGTCGTGTCCGGCCTCGCGCCAGCGAAATTCATGCTCGGCATAGCTCGGTGCGAGCACGCCCACCGTCCCGGGCGCGCGAAGCCGCGGCAAATGCATGATTGCAGCTTGCGAGCCGGCGACCGGAAGGACATGTGGCACGCCGAAATAGCCTTGTGCCGCAACGACGAGCCCGTCATCGTCCTCTGGGAGACGGGCCCACGCTGCGCGAGGTACCTCGATGCCGCACCAGGAAGTCGGATTGACCCCAGTCGACAAGTCCAGCCACTGCTCGTGCGCGATGCCGTAACGCTGTGCTGCGCGGCGAAGCCTTCCTCCGTGTTCAAGCATTAAGCCACCGTTTGAGCAGAGCGAACAGCGCCGCCACAGTGATCCACACCAGCAGCGCTCGTAGAACGAGATGTCGGGCACGCGAAATATCGCCGATATCGGCTGGGCGGCCCTCGCCCAGAGTGGAGCGTTCGTGCCAGCTTCCGTGGTAGTAGGCCCCACCACCCAGTCGAATCTGCAAGGCGCCAGCACCGGCAGCCATCACAGGTCCGGCATTCGGGCTATCCCATGCCGGGGCCTGCAGCCTCCAGCAGCGCAGGGCGGCTCCTGCCTCGCCGACCACCGCATAACTGAGTGCGGTTAAGCGCGCGGGCAGGAAATTCATCAGATCATCGAGGCGAGCCGCCGCCCACCCGAACTGGTGATAGCGCGTCGTGCGATAGCCCCACATGGCATCTAGAGTATTGATCAGCCGGTAGCCCAATGCGCCGGCGGCGCCTGTCAGAAGGAACCAGAACAGCGCACCGAACAGCGCATCGTTGCCGTTCTCGAGCAGGGATTCGACCGTGGCGCCTGCGACCCTCTGAGCATCCATGTCCGAGGTATCCCGGCTCACGATCGCGGCAACGCGGCGACGGGCGTCGTCTAGATCACGAGCGCGAAGTGCGCGCTCTACGGCAATGGCATGTTGGTGCAGACTGCGGTGGCCGATGATCAGATAAAGCAACGTTACCGTGACGAGCGGCGCGAGCAGCTGGTAGCGAAGGAGCATCACGACCGCCAAGACCGGCGGTCCGGCTGCGAGCAGCACCGCCAATACACCGAGTGCGCGTGCCCAGCGAGATCGACCAGACGGAGCGGTATTGCTACGGTGTGGATTTAGCCACGTCTCGAGACGAGCGGCGATGTGCCCGAAGCCCACCAGCGGATGGCAGCGTCGTGGCTCGCCAAGCAGTCCGTCGAGTAACACCGCTGCAATGAGCAGGTAGATCGTCATTGCAAGGCCTGGAGTCTCGTCGTCGCTGCAATCACCACGAATGCGGAGGGGCGAATGGGGTAATCCGGCGTCGTATGGTGCACTGTGTCTCCGCGCCAAGCCTTATGTGCAAGGCAGACGTCATGCTGTGCGCGCCGCAAGCGTCTGCTCATGGCGCCTCTTCCGGCCAGCTATTCTCAAACAACAGCTGGTCCAGTGGTCGAGGTTGACGCCATTGCTCCAGTGCAAGGCGTGGAGCCGAATCGAACTGCGCAACGTTACCAATGCACAGGATGGCGATGGGTCGCACATTCTCAGGAAAGCGCAGCAGCTTCCCCAGCGCAACTGGGTCAAACATGGACACCCAGCCAACGCCCACTCCCTCCGCCCGTGCTGCGAGCCACAAATTCTGTATCGCGCAAGCCACGGAGGCCAAGTCCATCTCTGGGAGCGTGCGTCGCCCAAAAATCTCCCGCGTGCCACCCTGAGCCAATGCGACGACCATCAGCTCGGCACAATCTAGAATGCCTTCGACCTTCAGGCGCAGGAACTCGTCCCTTCGTTGACCAAGTGCATCGGCCGTGCGCAATCGTTCTAGCTGCACAAGCGCATGTATTTTCCCGCGCAATTCCGGACGGGTAATATGCAAGAAGCGCCACGGTTGCGACAGCCCGACGCTCGGCGCCGCATGTGCACATTGGAGAATACGGGCGAGCACCTCCGGTTCGACCGGAGTGCGCAAAAATGACCGGACATCACGGCGCTCGCGGATTACGCGGTATACGGCCGCGCGATCCGTCTCATCATAGCGGTGCGGGGAAGTACTCACGACAACAGGAATCTCCGCTGGATCACCTGATAATTGGTCAATTGTCTACAACTCAATCCCGGGCTGCGCAGCGATACCGAGGTCGAAGGCGTGTTTTTGGCTACGCATGTCGGTAACGGTGTCCGCGAGCTCGATGAGCTCCGCCGGAGCGCCGCGCCCTGTAACGACGGCGTGCTGCATGGCCGGTCGATTGCGAAACGCCTCGAGAACAGCATCTAACGCAACATAACGGTAACGGAGCGCGATATTGAGTTCATCCAGCACCACAAGTGCGAGAGTGGGGTCGCGCAGCATGGCCGCGGCGACATCCCAGGCGGCGCTCGCGGCCCGAATGTCACGTTCACGATCCTGTGTTTCCCATGTAAAGCCCTCGCCCATTACGTGATAGCTGACCTGCGGAAAGCCTCGAAAGAATGTGCTTTCTCCCGTCGCATCTTTCCCTTTGATGAACTGCACCACTCCGACTCGCATATCATGCCCAAGCGCCCGCGCAACCATCCCAAATGCAGAGGAACTCTTGCCTTTGCCATTGCCGGTCAGTACTAACAGCACTCCGCGTCGATTGCTCGCGGCTGCGATGCGGTTGTCTACTGCGGCCTTTCTGCGTCGCATTTTTTCACGATAGCGGTGCGTCTCGGCATCGTCGTGAGCAGGCGCATCATCTGTGGTCGGCATAGTTGCAATCTCGAGTGTGGCGTCGGGTGATCGTTATATCAATTATCGCTGCGCGCGCAATGACAAGCGATGGCTCGCGGCGCCGTAACTCAGCGCGGAGAGCCTGGCGCAGCCAGCAGTGACGCACATGAAAAGGGCGTAACAGTTCGGGAAACTGGAGTGCCAACCGGCGAGGGCAACCTCGGCGCTTCGATGTCCGCGCCAGTAGAAACTACCCTCGGTTACTAGCAAGCTGACGCTTGCCGCGAGCGCAAGGCTGCCGGCGCATCGCCACAGATCCGCGAGCACTCTCTGACCGTCGCGGCTGAGCAACGCGCCGACACGCCGATCCGGGTGCGGACCGAGTTTGAAGCTCGTGGCTTCGGATGTCTTGAGACTGCGATGCTGAGTTGGCAGAGGCAGGGGTGCCCCGGCGAGCAAAAAACTCATCTGTCTACTCCTACACACGCCACGTGCATCGAGACGGCCTCGGCGCAAGCGTGTGGAGATGACAGAGGGCTGCGATACGCAGATATCGTAACCGGTCTGACATCGCCCAACGCGAGTCGCCGAGTGCGTGTCTCCGGCCGGTCTCCGGGCTTGCGAATGGACGTGAAGTCCTCAAGACCGCCCCTTCCCGTGCTGTGGGCACAGTGGTTTGTCGCGGTCTGTCGTTCGCTTACCGTTGCGTGGGCAGCGCTGGATTTGCGTCCGTGGAGCGGATGCGCACCAGCTTCCCGTTTCAGTCCAGGGAACTTGATTTCCTGGACCACCTGAGACGGCAGGGAGCGTACGCCGATGAATCGGGCTATGCAAGCGCTGTGGATTGCTCCGTTCGGACACGGTGGCCAACGGTTTGGTGGTCTTGAGCTCTCAGGGGCGTCTGTATTAACCGAGCGCTTCTCGAGTGCCGCGAGCTTAGGCGGTCGGCCCGAGGCTACGATTGCGCGCATGGTCCGATGGGGGCATGAGCGCGTGGCTCAGCCGGTGGCGAAATTGGTGCAGCTAGACTCAGAAGCAGAGCGGCTCGTTTCATGCAAGTGCCCAAGTCCAGTCGGGCGCCAGATCCTGCTTTGTCCGACCCGCAAGTCCTGTGGTCGCAGGACGTGTGCGCACAGTGGCAGTATCTGGCGCGGCTGAGGTCTCGCCAGACTCAATCCCGAACCTCATTAGGTTAGGCGCCGACCCATGGCGTCAGTGCGCTAGGTCTAAGAGGGTCTCGGTGCCGTCGTCCCAGCCCTCCCACAGGAAATCGTCAGCTTTACTGTCGGCAATCAAGCGTAGAGCATAGTTAACCTGCTCCCTGTAAAAATCACAGAATGCGCCCTTGGCGCCCAACCGACCGTTCATTTCGTGAGCCTCGGCTGGACAGGGCGAGCCGCAGAAGTGACGGATCGCGCACTCGTTGCACGGACTGAATGTATCCACGTTCCGTTCGGTAATAGATCTGAAGGCATCGGAGCTCAGTGCTGCTTCGATGCCGCCATCGGCCAACAGATAGCCTGCGTTGAATCGGGGCAGCCCGATAAATTCGCTACAGGGATAGAGGCTGCCGTCCGCGGATAGAGCGAAGAAAGCGCGGCCTGCACCGCACGGTGAGATATCACACATCAACCGCCGCGCCGTTGGCGCCAGGATCGCAATGAGAATATTGGCGAAATTGGCCACGACGAGCTTCCGGCCGCTATCGCGGTAGAGTTCGTGCGTGCGGTCAAGTGCTTGGAAGAACGCTCGCGACATCGCTCCATCGTCCGGCCTGACGCCATGTGCGCCGGAGAGGGTGCACCGGACGGCATTGAGCATGCAGGTAGGCACTTCACGGGCATGCAACAGTTCGACCATTGCGGTGAGATACGGCAAGTTTTCAGTGGTGCAGGTGGTAATGACGCTCCAGGAGTCGTAGCCCCGTAGACGATCCATTGCCGCCAGCACGCGATTGTGCACACTCCTTCTGCTCCAGGTGCGCCGGGTGGCGTCGGTGATATCGGCGGACGGGCCATCCAGCGACAATCCGATGCTGACGTTTCTCGCCGTGAGAAATCGCACCGCCCCATCGTCGAGCAGCGTGCCATTAGTCTGCAGCCCGAAGATGAAGTCATCAGCGAACGCATCGATGGCGGCAAACACAGCGTCCCGGTTCATCAGCGGCTCTGCGCCGTGGAAGATTGCGCGAGGTTTGCTGGCTTCGGGCATGATCGTGCGGAAATGATCACGCAGCCGGCTGAGTGAGGCGAGCAGGTGATCAGCGCTCATGTGTCCGCCGCTGCGACGTTGTCCCTCCGGTAGGTAGCAGTACCGGCAGTTCAGATTGCAGCGTTCGGTGGGATTGAGATAAACCCCCGACGGCTTCAGCTCGAAGCGCAGCGCACGCATCTCGCGCCGACAGGCATCGGCGTGCTGGCGATAGGCGTCTCGAAGTGAATCGCCCTCCAGGGTGTGGGCCAGGCGCGTCTTGTCCACCAAGGCCCAGAAGGCGGTATCAGGATCGAGCATGGCTGAATAGACGGGGTGGCCGATGTCTAAGGGAATGAGCGCCGGTTGGGTACCTGTCTCGGCAGACGGACTGGCGCTCACAGCGCGACCTTCTTGTTCACCAGAACGTAGTGCGAAAGGCCGATTCCAGCCGGATTGCAGGTCTTGCGCACGGCAATGGTCGGGACTCGTGCCGGCGAAGACAGGGGAAGCAGCGGGGTCTGCGCCTTGATGAGAACGGCCTGGTTCATGATCCACTCCTCGGGATATGCACAAACAAAAAGGGCTCCGGCTGGGCGCACGCAATTGCATGCGCCCAGCCGGAGCCCTTGCCACGACTCCGAATCAGTTCGAGACGTCTTCTGGCTACCGGATCAGCCGGATCGCTGCGCCTTCCCGCCGGGGTAATCCCCGTCAGTGGTGGGTCTTTCAACCCTGCAGCGGCCGTCCCCGGATACAGCGGCGGGCCCGCCACGGATTTTCACCGTGTTCCGTTTCTTCGAACCAATGCGTACCACTATATTGATTCCGGCACTGCCAGTCGTCAAGTCCCGAAGTCAAGCAGGTACCCCGGGGTTCCTCCGGCTGACCCACCTGTCCACTCGGCGAAGTCGACGGCCTGCGGTGGATGGCTGCAGGTGCCAATTCAAGAGAGGCGACATCCTCCATTGATGAGCGTCGAAAGCTCAAAATTGAAAATTTCCTCGCCGGCGCCGCAGGCCCCTGACCGCCTAAATGCGGCGAGAGGCGTGCGGCCCGGCGAGACCTCAGAAGTCGATCGTCGTTGTTTGATTGGCCGTCACGGTCGCGGCCGTGCCAGCGACTGGTATGAACGTCACCGTGGTCGTCCCGGTGCTCGAAGTGCTTGAACACGCCAGTGCCACGGTGTAGTCGCCCGCGAGCAGGAGCGGCTGATCGTAGCTATAGCTGCCCGAGGCCGAGAGCGCAATCTCGGGCTCCACCACCGGAGCGACGCTGCTCGAGGGCGTGACGGCCCCGGAAAAAATATCAACCTGGGCATTTGGCAACGGGCCGCTACCCGAATAGCCGGCAAGGCACGCGGATTCACTCTGCAGGGTTGACAGCGCCACGGTGCCGCTGATGGTACCCGCCTGCACATTATTGATCAGGCGCAGCGCCGGCTTGAGGATGTAATCCTGGGTGCCGCCGCCGGAGGTCAGCCCGGGCGGGGCTGTGATCGACTCCTGTAGCATGAAGTCGATGGTGAAGTTGGCGATTTGATTGGCCGTCATGGTGAAGCCCTGGACCAGCTTCAGCCCCGTCTGGGCACCACTCGGGATCACGAGCGGGTATTGAGCCCCATTGATCTCGATGTACGAATTCGCCACCGTCCCGTTTGATGAGACATTAAGCAACAGGCGAATCCAATCGTAGTTCCCTGCCGGAACTGACGCACCGCTGAGGAGCGAGGCCTCATTTCCATTCTGTTCATTCAGCAGGTCAATCGTCTGCGGGCTGTTGAAATTGAACGTGACGGCGCTTCCGCCCCCGTGTGGTTGAAGTTCGACGCCCGTGAACGAGACAACCACTGCGCTCGCTGAGGTCACCGGGCTGTCGGTGACGCCGAGATTCAAGATGGCAGGACCAGATGAGGAGCCACTCCCGCCGCAAGCCGTCAACGGGAGAGTGAGCAACGCAAGAGCGGCGAAGCGTAGACCCCGCCGCAACGTTATGGTCCGAGAGAAATTTTTCATGACGATTAGTTCTCCAGCGATCGAGGGCCTCCAGCCCGTTTGCTTCCACATTGTGCCTAACATGGAACGAAAGTCGTTCAATGGAGCGCACGACATTATTCAGTGAACCCTCGGACACTGCGATTGGTTCCGACCGACGGACACTCGTAGCCGACAAGCGGCGAGCGACACGAATTTGACGTAATCGCTCGTCGTGAACTCGGCACTGGCAGTGAGTGGCACATGCATATCGACATGAGCGACCTGTCCGCGGTTCAATAATACGGAAGTGGTGGACCTCGCGCAGTATGTTCAGTGTATGGCGTCGCTTAATGGCGTCGCTTAAATGCGTCGTGCGGTCAACCTTTTGATCACGCGAATTCGGCGCCGCAGGCCCGGTACCGCACGTCGTGACGCACCGCAGTCGGCTCTCATAGCGCTAG
>JAKBBE010000154.1 GCA_021826035.1 Pseudomonadota bacterium
GTAAGTCGCTTCAAGGCAGGCGATGACGCGGAGCGGGGGCGTGATGCGGGTCTGGGACTCATGGCGGCACGGTGCTCGGTTTCACGGATGTCCGTACTGTGGCACGTTCCGCAGCCCACCGCTCTTCGCTAAGCGCAACAGGGCTGATGCTGCCGGCAGCAACCGGTGCGTGGTCGTGGTTGGAGCACTCACCACACCGGTAGTGGCTCGCGTACGCGCCGTGCAATGAGGACGGCGATCGAGGGAAGACGGCCACTGTGACCCACTGGTTCGGATCGAACGGTCCTCTGCACGATCTGCTCGCGGTGAGCTGCACTGGGGTCGCACCCGGATGAGGGTGCGCCACGGCGCGAGCGTGGCCCGAGGCGAGACCGCGAGACTAGGGGCGCCGGTGCGCCCGCCGGTGCCAGCCGGCTTGGATACGCCGCAGAAGCCGCCGGCGGGGGCGCTCTCGCTCAGCGTGTACGCGCAGCGCGTGTGAGGGTGGTTGCGGTGTAGGCGTCGGTCGAACACGACCCGCATCGGGTGTGCGCCGGTGAATCGGGCGATCACCGTGCGGGGTCGGATCAGCTGGAGCGGACGCATCGCCGTGCGGCGCGGCCCGGGTTGAGCTCAGACGGCGGTCGTCGGCGCGACGCACACTCGGCCACGGCCGGTTTGCTTCGCGGTGTACATGGCCGTGTCCGCTCGGCGCAGCAGCGCGGCCGGGGAATCTTCGCTCGCGTATGCCTGTGCAACGCCAATGCTTGCCCCGATGTGCGCCCACGATCCGCTCTCCAGCCGCAGCGGTGCCGCCAGTCTCGCGACGATGTCGTCGGCGATCTTCCCGGCGCGGTGGACGTGCCCGACGCCGAGCAGTACGGTGACGAATTCGTCACCGCCGATCCGCGCCACGATATCTCCGGCGCGCACCGCCGATTCGATGACGCGCCCGACTCGGCGTAGGACCTCATCGCCGGCGGCGTGGCCCAGAGTGTCGTTGACCTCCTTGAACCAGTCGAGGTCGATGGCCAGCAGTGCCAGCGTTCCAGGCTCGGCACCGCCGGCGAACAACCGTACGAGCGCCTCATCGAGACCGCGGCGGTTGAGCAGCCCGGTCAGGGCATCGCGCATGGCGAGCGCTTCGGCGGCGGCCACCGAGCGCTTTCGCTCGGTGATGTCATGAACGACTCCGAGCAGTTGATCAGGACCGAGTGGATTGACGGACAGTTCGACCCAACGTCGGCTCGCCTCGGACTGCTGCGGCAGTTCAAGATCGGCCTCGTAAGCCTGTGCGCCGAGCAGCGCACAGCGCAGCATATTGTCGATCTGAAGCGTCCGCTGGGCAAGCGGCGGCAGGCGGCTGAAGAGGTCACCCTCGTGCGGCTCGCGCTCGAGCGCCAACAGGCGAACGAACGCGGGATTCCAGGATTGCAGCTTGCCTTGAGTGTCCATAATGACCAGTCCAAGCTCGGTCTGGTTGAGCACCAGACGCAGTTTTCGATCGGATAGCTCATGCTGAATGCGCAGCGTGCGCTCGGCCGATACCAACGAATCGAGGTTGCTGAGCAGGGTATTGACGTCCGTGACCAATTGGCCGAGCTCATCCGCCTCATTGCCGCTGGGCACTTTCAGTGCAGGGCTGTCGCTCGTGCGCGGCCGGTGCAATTCAACGGACAGACGCTTGATCGGGTCGGTGACGACGACGAAAACTACGAGGGCCGTTCCGGCAGAGATCACCAGCACCTCGGCGGCAAGAATGGCCAGTACGAAGCGCGTGAAGCTCCACGCCCGCGCCCGCAGATGCGCGTGGGAAAGGTACAGAGTGACGGTGCCGACGGTACTGTGCGCATCGAACGGAGAGTGAATGGTCTGTACGATCTTGGTGAGCGGTCCGCGCGCCGCGGCGACGGTGCCGCGATAACTCTGATACAGAGGCACGCCGCCCGCACTGATGCGCACTCCGCCGACGGCGTCTGTCTTCATCAAGCCCGTGGCGATTTCGCGCGCCAAGGTTTGATCGTGCAGGTAGCAGGCGATCTCGGCGGTGTTTTCGACCGTCAAAACCAGTTGCTGAAGCTGATTCACGAGCCGAGTGTTCTCGCGTCGCTCGACGATGCGTGCGGAGACGAGCGCAAACGCTAGGCCGAGCAGCAGCGCCAGCGCGAAAATGAGCGCAGTCGCGCGCAGCACGAGGCTGCGTGGGGCGGTGCGAGCCGCGAGGCGCCGCAGCGAATCAATGGGGGCCCAGATCAAGGACGATTCTCACGCGAGGGGTGATTGCCGTACGCGGTACGTAGGCGATGGCATTCGGGTTGTCGGCGACCAGCTGCACTGCCGCGCGTGCAGTCTGTACCCTAAAGGGTGGGCTCGCCTGTCCGGAGAACACCAGACGTGCCCAGTAGGAACTCACCTCTGTGAGGCTCCAGTGCACGAGGGACCGGTAGAACTGCGCTCGTTCGGCTTCGACGGACAAATCGATCGGCAGCGCTGTTGCCCCCGTGGGCAGTTGACGCAGTCGGCCCATGAAGATGTCCCTGACCTGAACACGAGACATGTGGGCGATGTGTGCGGCCGGATTGACGATCACCACGAGATCCGTGCGCGCTCCGGGCGCGCCGCGCGCCGGTGCGCATAGCGCGCACGGGACTGCTGGGAGCATCAGAAGTATGACGGGCAGCAGGCGCATGGCGTCAGAAGGCGAAGTCGATGGCAAGGCTGGCGACTGTCATCGAGTCGCGGTGGGGGGGAACGTTGGTGTCAATAATGAGCGCGCTGTGTGCGAACCACACCTGGTCGAGCTGAACTTCGCAGTCCATGTGCGGCGCAAAATCGTAGCGTGCTCCGAGCGACAGCTCCCGCTGCGTGATTTGAAAGGATGTCTGGGCCTGGGCGGCGCCGGCGATGAGTGGCGCGAACACGGGCAACGCTGGCAGGTCGGTCGGCTGTGCCTGGCCGAAGTTCTCGGACATGGAGAAAACGATGAATGGCGTCACGTTCCTCACCCGCCCGCCGAGCAGCACATCGCCGGTGTTTTCGTTCGGACCGACCGGATGGTGCGAATCGAAGCGGACCAGCATGGCCGTGGCACGTCGGTGGCTGCCGGTGTAATGAGTGCCGGCTTCAGCGGCGTAGGTGGCCTGGGGCGTATGCAGCAGTGATCTGGCGAGCATCCCCGCCTGCGGGACGGCGGTCGCCTCGAGTCCTGCAGCGAGAGGGGCGAACGGCGTGGCGCTGAGTTCCGAGAGGCGCACCACCGCCAGGCGGGTCTCCCAGTGGCCGTTGAGGCAATCGGCAGACAGGCCGAACACGGCGTTGTGGCTGAGGTTGACGATGCTGCCGTCGGCGGTGGCGAATTGAAAAGGCATCGGGCCGCCAAAGGCACGCAGCCGCATCAGCGCGGCGCCGAGCGCACGCGAGTCAGTGACGTCGGCGCCGTCGAACTCGGCGGTGGCGAGGATTCCATAGACTTCCGGTGGCGGTCGTACGGTGAGATAGGCGTAGCCTACGTCGAGCGCGTCACCGAGGAGGTAGAGATTCAGGTCAATGCGCCCGGCGCGCGCGCCGCGCCCCTGGCCGGTGTCGCGACGGAATGCCACGCCGCGGCTGTTCTGATAGACGCCACCCAGGGTGCCGAAGGCGTTCCAGTGCAGCGCCGCGGAGTCCAGAGTCTGTGCGTGTGCGCCGCCCCCTGCGGCCCGCAGCAGCGCGCACAGCACTCCGGTTCCCGGGGTGCCGCGGCGGTGGGGGCGGGGGCTCAATGCCCGGAACCCCGCCACGGCAGCGGCCCCGAGGTGCCCCCCTTTGGGGCTCGACCAGTCATGGCCGCAGGATAAGTTCAACGTCCGTCTGTGGTCTGAGACGTTCCTCTCGTTCCGCAGGCGCCTGCCGCGGCCCGATGCCGTGCCGTTCGGCAGGGTATGCAAAAATAGGCACTTCCACCATCCCGATGCATCGTCATGACGACCCGAACCGATGGCCGTTTCATCGAGACGCGGCTGAAAAATCTAAACCTCACACGGGGCCGTAAGAAGATTCTCCAGGCGGTGAACTGGACGGTCCGCCCGGGGGAACGTTGGGTGCTGGTGGGGGCCAATGGCGCCGGCAAGACGCAGCTGCTGAAGGTGTTGGCCGGTTCAGTGTGGCCGACCCCCGACGGACCGGACGTGCGCCAGTACCGCTGGCGTGCCGCGGTGTGGCGCGCACCGCAGGACCTCAGCACGGAAATCGCGTATCTCGGCCCCGAACGGCAGGATAAATATGAGCGATACGGCTGGAATTACACGGTGGAGCAGGTGGTGGGTACCGGCATTCACCGCACCGACATTCCCCTCGACCCGCTGGATGCGACTGCGCAGCGACGTGTTGCGGCGCTGCTGCGCCGGCTGCGGATCGCGCCGCTGG
Source organism: Pseudomonadota bacterium (assembly GCA_021826035.1). The sequence continues at coordinate 4,384 of JAKBBE010000154.1, forward strand.
CGGCTCGCCGCTTCCTGACTCTGTCCTACGGTGAACGGCGGCTTGTGCTGCTCGCCCGCGCGCTCGCGGCCCGGCCGCGTCTGCTGCTGCTCGATGAGCTGTTCAACGGACTCGACGCCCTGAACCGGACGCGGGCCCTGCGCTGGCTGCAGAGCACTGCCGGCACCGCGCTGCCGTGGGTCCTTTCGGTGCACCGGGCCGAGGACGTGCCGGCGGCGGCCACGCATGCGCTGATCCTCGATCAGGGCCGGGTCGTCTATCGCGGGGCACGGCGGCGCGCTCCGCTGCGGCGGTGGCTGTCAGCGGGTCCGCCGGCGAGCGCTGCTGCGCCGACGCTCGGTCGTTCGAGCCGTCCAGGTGCGGTACTGGTGGAGCTTCAGGGCGCCGACGTGTATCTCGATGAGCATGTCGCACTGCGCAGCGTGACCCTCACCGTTCGCACGGGCGAATGCTGGGTGGTGCACGGCCGCAACGGGGCGGGAAAGACCACGCTGCTGCGTACGTTGTATGGCGATCACGGCGTCGCGGTGGGCGGACGCATCGTGCGGGCGGGACTCGAGCCGGGCGTCCCGCTGGAGACCTTCCGTCGACGTGCGGCCCTGGTGGCACCGCACCTGCAGGCGGATCATCCCCTGCACCTGAGTGTCGCGGAGGTCGTGCAGTCGGGCCGCTACGCGAGCATTGGCCTGAGCGATGCGCCGAGCGGGGCCGATGTGGCCGCGGCGAGGCGCGCCATGCGTGAGTTCGACGTGCTGCCGTACGCGCAGCGCGCGCTGCGCGAGCTGTCCTACGGCCAGCTGCGTCGGGTGTTGTTCGCACGCGCCTGGGTGGTCGGGGCGCAGCTGCTGCTGCTCGATGAGCCGTTCGCCGGGCTTGACGCACCGACGCAGCGGGCGCTGCAGGCGCGGATCGAGCGTCGTGTAGCCGTCGGCGCGGCCGTCGTCATGGTCGTGCACCGGCGCAGCGAGTGGCCGCAGTGCACGACGCACGAACTGCAGCTCGCCAGCGGAACGCCGCGCTACGCCGGTCCCGTGCGCTGAGGCGAATCGGGACCGGAGCTGCGCGCGGCGCAGGGGCGCGGCGCGCAGCGGCAGGTGTGCCGGCGAGTGCGCGTCAGGTCCCGATGCGCATCAGTCGAGCGTGATTTCGGTCTGGAAGACCGAGACCGCCTGGCCGATGATCCAGACGGCCGAGACCGTGCCGCCGCCCATCTCCAGCTCGATCTGCACGCGTCCCGGGCGATGCAGCCAGCGACCCTGCACGCCGGTGAAGGCCGCTGTGCGCCGATCGTGCGCCATCAGCCCGTAGTGAACCAGGTATACCCCGAGCAGGCCGTGAGCATTGCCGCTGACCGGATCCTCGCCGATGCCGAGCGCGGGAGCGAACATGCGCGATTCGGTGAAATGCTCGCTCGAGTCCGGCGTCAGTGCGAACACGAAATAGCCCGGCGCGCCGATTTGGGCCGAGAGCGTCGTCAGGCGCGTCATGTCCGGCTTGAGGTGATTCAGTGCCTCGGTGCCGCGCACCCCGATCAGCAGCCGCGGACTGCTGGTGCCGGCGATGCGCAGCGGGCAGCGGGGGTCCAGATCATCGGTGGCGAGCGCCAGCGCATCGAGTACCGCGAGGCGCTCACGGTCGTTCAATTCGCGACCGAGCGGCGGGGGGTTCTGGCGGATGGCAATGCGTCGCTG
>JAKBBE010000155.1:0-1158 GCA_021826035.1 Pseudomonadota bacterium
AAGGTCGCCGGCCGGCTCGCCGCGCAGCTGCCGAATGCGATCTGGGCCAACCAGTTCGACAACACCGTCAATCGCCAGGCGCACATCGACACGACGGGACCTGAGATCTGGGAGCAGACCGGCGGGCACATCGATGCGTTCACCTGTGCCGCGGGCACCGGGGGAACCTTTGCGGGCGTCTCGCACGCGCTGAAGTCCCAGCGCGCCAGCGTGCGCTGCGTGCTCGCCGATCCGCCCGGCAGCAGCCTGTATGAATACGTGCGCAACGGCGCGCTGAAGGCCACCGGTTCCGGCTCGATCACCGAGGGCATCGGGATCGGCCGTGTCACGGCCAACCTGCAGGACGCGCCCATCGACGACGCGGTGCATATCGAGGACACCGAGACGGTCCGTCAGGTCTATGCGCTGCTCTACGCCGAGGGTTTATTCCTCGGCAGCACGAGCGGCATCAACGTGGCGGCCGCCGTCGCCGTGGCGCGCGAACTCGGCCCCGGCCACACGGTGGTCACCATGTTGTGCGACGGCGGGGCGAAATATCAGTCGCGTCTGTTCAATCGCGCATGGCTCGCGCAGAAGGGTCTTGCCGCAGCGGCGAGCGTCGGGCGCGGCGGGGAGCCCATCGACCTGCGCGCCGTGATGAACGGCTGAGCGCTCCCTCGGCGCGAGCGCCTCGATGAACCTCCCGGTGTTGAGCGTTCCGCCCGGGCTTCGGGCGTTCGCGCTGCTCGCAGCGGCGCACACGGCGCCCTGGGCGGCCGCTCGTCTGCTCGGGGGCCGCTGGGCCGCACCGATCGACGGCGAGGCGATCCTGCCCGATGGCGCGCGCCTGTTCGGGGCGCACAAGACCTGGCGCGGCGCACTGGCGGCGCTGCTGCTGTGCGCACTCATCGCACCGCTGCTCGGCTACCGGATCGGTCTCGGTCTGGCGTTCGCGGCGCTCGCGATGAGCGGCGATCTGCTCTCGAGCCTGCTGAAACGTCGCCTGCGGCTCGCACCGGGACGCGAGATCCCGGGTCTGGATCAGATCCCCGAGGCGCTGCTGCCCCTGCTCACGCTCGCCGGTGCGCTGCGCATCAGTGTGGCGAGCGCGGCGCTCCTCAGCGCGCTCTTCACGCTGTTCGATCTGGCGGCAATACCGCTACGGCATCCCCGGCAGGG
>JAKBBE010000155.1:1258-6032 GCA_021826035.1 Pseudomonadota bacterium
GCGCTTGCGCAGTATTTGAGCGCGGCGGAGCACGCCCTCAGCGCAAATCCCGACCGCGCCGAGATCCTCGCCGATCTGGAACAGGCGATCGCCGATAAGGGCGAGCGCTTCCTCAGCGCGCACAAGAACGTCATGACGCGCGCCGACATCGAGCAGATCCTCAGCGAAATGGGCCCCGTCAGTGACGGCATCGGCTCTGGAACGAGCCCGTCCGCGGACGCATCCGGCGCATCGGCGCAAGAGAATCGCGGTGCCCCCTCGGGCGGCTGGGCATCGCCGGCCAGCTCCAAACGGCTCTATCAGATCAGCGATGGCGCCCTGCTCAGCGGCGTGTGCAGGGGCCTCGCCGTCTACTACGACGTGGACGTGACGCTCGTACGCCTCGTGTTCGTCGTCGCCGCCGTGCTCACCGGCGGGATTGCCGCGCTCGGGTATCTCGCCCTGATGTTCCTCGTGCCCTACGCCGACACCCCGGAGCAGATCGCCGCCGCCGGCGGCCTGCCCTTCAACGCGCGGATCCTGGTCGAGCAATGGAAGCGCAAAGCGGCCGAGTTTGCCGGCGCTGCCGCTTACGCCGCACGCGCGGACGGTTCGCCGGCCGAGCGGATGCGCTGGCAGTCCGAATGGCGGCGCGCTCGAGGGCAGTGGCGACGCGAGTGGCGCGCGAGCCGTGCGCACAGGCGGGCATACTGGCGGGGTGCCGGCCTCGCGCCGCCACCGCCCGAGCAATACCCGCCGTTGCCGCCGCTCGCCGCGCTCGTCGTCGGCGTGAGCCGTACGGCGCTCGGCATCCTGCTCGGGATCGTGACTCTGACGTGGGTGTTGGCGCTGCTCTCGCTGTTGACGAACGGCACCGTCTTCGGCTGGTCCTTTGCGCATCTGCCGCTCTGGGCCGCGGTGGTGATTCTTCTGCTGCTCTATCAGTTGCTCGCCGGCTCACTGCGAGCGCTGCGCTACGCACACTCGCCCTACTTTTACCCCGGTCATTACCGCGTGCACGCCGCGTCCGAAGCGCTCAGTGGACTGGTGCTGTTTGCGGTGCTGCTCTGGCTGCTCGGCACGCACATGCCCGAGGTGCAGCATTTCGTCGCCCTGCTCCAGCACCGAGTAACGCTCCTGTGGCAGCACGGCACGACGCACTCCCCGAGCGCCGCTGCGCCCGCGCACTGATCCGCCGGTTAGTCGTGCGCGGCGCGCGCGAGATTGTTGCGCACGAACTGCATGTGCTCGCGCAACTGATAGATCTGCTCGGCGTGCGAGCCGGGCATCTTGCGCAGAATCACCGCGCGCTCGATCTCGTGCAGCCGTTCCAACAGCGCCGCGCGCCGCTCGCTCGTGAGCGGCCCGAGCGACTCGCGCTCGAGCGCCATCAGCTCCCCGTAGCGCCGGTGGATGCGCGTGTTGACGCGCCAGCCGTACAGCTGCGGCAGAAACCGCAGCCCCGGGATCAACACCACGACGATCGGCACCAGCATCACGAGGATGCGATTGACCAGGCTCGCCAGCCAGAACGGCAGGTATCGGTACGTGAAGCTCTTATCGCCCGTCTTGTAGAAGCGCGCCGCCTCGGTATCGAGCGGATAGGTGTACGTGGCGGTGTTCGGAAACACGTGCGCCGGGTGCAGCAACGTCGCCTGTCCGTAGATCTGCTGCGCGGCCTGAATCAGCAGATCGCACAGCGCCGGGTGCAGATCGGCATGGGCCAGCAGCTCGACCGCCGGACCGAGCAGGACGATGGGCTTGTGCGGCAGGTTCGCGCCGAGATCGAACGCGCCGGCCGGGATGGGCATCGCGTGCAAGTACGGAAAGCGCCGCACGTAGGCCGGCGCCTGCACGAAATCGAACAGACGCAGCCCCGGGGTGTGCACCAACTTCACGATCACCGCCGGCGGGGTCGAGTCCCCGGACATGAAGATCGCGTTGACCCGGCCGGCGAGCAGCGCATCGCGGGCGGCGCTGCCTTCGAGGTCGACCAGGCCGGTCGGGCCGCCCGGAACGATACCGTTCGCCTTCAACAGCGTCAGCGCGAGCGTGCGCGTGCCGCTGCCCGCCTTGCCGATCGCGATCCGCTCCCCGCGCAACTGCGACAGTCGGCTCACCGGCGGCCCGCGGTAGAAGACCGCAAGCGGCTGGTAGAACATGCTGCCGAGGGAGACCAGTCCGTGCCCGTCGTCGTCCTGGTTGTGCTGCGGTGCTGCCCCGTCCGCCCCCGGCGGGGCGCTGCCCGACTGCACGAATGCGATGTTCACGCCCGAGTGAGGCCGCGTCAGCCGCTCAAGGTTCTGCGCTGAGCCCTGCGAGGTCCGGATTTTCAGCGTGATGCCGTTGCGCGCCAGAATGGCGCGCAAGCGCTCGGCGGCGAGCTCGAACGAACTGCCCGGCGGTCCGCTGCTGATGGTGAGAGTATGCGGCGGCGCCGGCTGTACGAAGTGCAGCGTCAACCAGATCGCCGCCGCACTGAGCATCAGGATGGGAATCAAGGTGTTCGCCAGATCGGACCAGGAAATCGTGGTGATCTTCAGCGCGAGCGGCCGCCGCGCCGCAGCGCTCGGCCGATCCTCGTCCAATGGCGGCTTCGGTTCCATGCGAGACACAGTCTATCATTGGCACCGGGCGCAGGATGAAGGCACCGGCGAGTCGTATACTGCGAGGCTCATGGACCACCGGAGACTCGTCGCATGGCCAAGATCCTGATCCTCTATTATTCCTCCTACGGACACGTCGAGCGCATGGCGCAGGCGATCGCAGAAGGCGTCGCATCGGTCACCGGCGCCACGGCGACCGTCAAGCGTGTTCCGGAACTGGTTTCCGACGAACTCGCGCGCAAAGCCGGCCTGAAAACCGAGCAGAAGGCACCGGTGGCGAGCGTCGATGAACTCGCCGAGTACGATGCGATCATCTTCGGCACCCCGACGCGCTTTGGCAACATGGCCGCCCAGATGCGCAACTTCCTCGACCAGACCGGCGGGCTGTGGGTCAAGGGCGCTCTCGTCGGGAAGGTCGGCAGCGTGTTCGTCTCCACGGGCACCCAGCATGGGGGCCAGGAAACCACCATCACCAGCTTCCACAACACCCTGCTGCACCACGGCATGCTCATCGTCGGGCTGCCCTACGCATTCCCGGGGCTGACGCGCATGGACGAGATCACCGGCGGCAGCCCGTACGGCGCCTCGACGCTGGCCGGCGCCGACGGCTCACGCCAGCCGAGTGCCAACGAGCTCGCCGGAGCGCACTTCCAGGGGCGTCACGTCGCCGAGATCGCCGCCCGTCTGAAGCGGGGCGCCGGGGAGCGCGGCTGATCGGCCTGCGTCCCGATGCCGGCCGGCCGCGGCCGGCATCGGGACGGACGCGTTGGCCGGCCCCGCGCGGCGCACGGACGTGCACCGTTGCGCTCGCCGGCCGCTCGCCACCCCGATCGATCCGCCCGCCCGAGGCCTACCCCCGCGAACCCGGGGGCGAGGCCGTCCTTCACACGTGCCACCGCGGCGCAGCGGCGCGTCACACCGCACACCGGTTCCGGACGCCTCTGCCCATCATCGCGCCCACGGTTCACCTCCAGCGAGCCGTCGTCGCTCTTCGCCTCGAGCGGCCCGCGCACGGTGTCCTCGGGATTCGCCCCTCGAGATCCGTGGCCGTGCGCCGAGGACCCGCGACCTGGCGCACGATCGACCGGCGACTCAGTGCATCCCGGTGAGAAACAGGAGCGCTCGGATCAGTGCTTCCGCGGGGCGACCGACGATCTCGCCAAACAGATCGAAGTGCCAGCCGAGACTCTGCGCCACCACCGGCAGCACGAGCAGTCCGCCGATCACGATGAGCATGCCGTAGCGCTCGAGGCGAGCCAGCGGCAGCGCCAGCGCGTTCGGCAGCAGGCCGACGGCAACCCGTCCGCCATCGAGCGGCGGCAATGGGATCAAGTTGAACACGGCGAGGATCACATTGAGCTCGATCGCGTGCACGAGATTGTCGAGCAGCCACTGGCCTGCAACCGGCGGCAGAAATCCCACCGTGTGCAGCAGGAAGGCGGCGATCGTGGCCATGAGAAGGTTCATGGCCGGTCCCGCGGCGGCCACCCACACCATGTCGCGCCGAGGATTGCGCAAGCGTCCAAACTGGACGGGAACCGGCTTGGCGTAACCGAACAGGAAGGGCGCGTGGGCGAGCAGCAGAATGCCCGGAAGCAGGATCGTGCCGAAGGGGTCGATGTGTTTGAGCGGATTGAAGGTCACGCGCCCGAGCTTCCAGGCGGTGTCATCCCCGAGGCGCATGGCAACGTAGCCGTGCGCAGCCTCGTGCAGCGTAATGGCGAGGACCGCTGGAATGATCCAGGTGGACGCCAGATACCCGATCGTATTGATGAGTGGCTCCTGCTGTGCGCGGATGGTGCCGGTACAGTCACCGCGCACCGATCCGCCTCACGGGGATGACCCGTTCGAGCGGCGACTGGCGCGCGGGACGTGCGATCCGTCGGTACCGGCAAGTTAGCAGAGAAGGCCTCGAGCGACCACTCGTGAGCCCCCGTGCTGCCGTGCGCGCGCCCCGCGACGGCACCCCGGCGGGCGCAAGCGCCCGCTCAGGCGGCCGGGTGGTCCGGCATCTCGTGCTCGCTCACCATGGTGAGCACGTCATATTGCGCAACGGTCTCGCCGTTCTGGTTGGTGATTTGCGTATCCCAGCGCACCTCGCCATATCCCTGACCGAGGCGCAGTGATTTCTCCTTGCAGGTCAGGCGCACCCGGATGCGGTCGCCCGGTTTGACCGGCTGGGTGAACCG
>JAKBBE010000156.1 GCA_021826035.1 Pseudomonadota bacterium
CGGCCGGCACCTGGGGATTGTGGAAGTTAAGATCCGGCTGGGAATCGAGGAAATTGTGCAGATAGTACTGCCGGCGCCGCGGCTCCCAGCGCCAAGCCGGGCCGCCGAAGATCGCCTGCCAGTTGTTTGGCGGTGAGCCGTCCTCGCGCGGATCGGCCCAGACGTACCAGTCGGCCTTGGGGTTCGTGCGGCTCGAGCGGCTCTCCTCGAACCAAGGATGCTCCGCCGAGGTGTGGCTGAGGACCTGGTCGATCATCACCTTCAGGCCACGCCGGTGCGCCTCGCTCACCAGTCGATCGAAGTCCTCGAGCGCACCGAACATCGGGTCGACCGCGCGGTAATCGGATACGTCGTAGCCGAAATCCGCCATCGGGGACTTGAAGAACGGCGACACCCAGATGGCATCGACATCGAGCCCAGCCACGTAATCGAGCCGCTCAATGATGCCCGGAAGGTCCCCGACCCCATCCCCATTACTGTCTTGAAAGCTGCGCGGATAGATCTGATAGATCACCGCCCCCCGCCACCAGCGATTTTCAGTCATGTGCGTACATTGCGTGTCGTTCGTCCTACTGTGACACAGCTCGGCGCCGCTGCGCGCCACTCCGCCCGTCATCGCATACGTATTCAGCGCAAGTTTCGCATACGTATTCATACCAAAGCGATGGGTGTATCAGCGTTGCGCGGCCGCATCGGCGCATGAATACGTATGCGGCCGCTTGCTTTCAAAGTGTTGCTTACGAATCATTCGTCACAGTTTCTTTGCGCCGGCCGCCGGTGTCACAGGTACGTGCCCGGCAACCGTCGCGAACCGCAGCCCATCAGTGGGCCGGTCGTCGACATCTACATCTTTGCCCTCGGGGGGGTTCTCGTGATTACCAGACGCAAGCGCAGCATTCTTGAATTGGCGGTCGCCACCGCATGCTTCGGCGCCGCCGCCGTTGCCGCCGTCATTCCGGCCACGGCGCACGCCGCGCCGCAGAGCACCGCGCAAAGCACCGCTCAGAAGAAGAAAGCCGCCAAGCAGGTGGCCAACGCAGATCTGCTGCACCAGGTCATCGTCAACGGCTTTGTCAGCAGCATCCAGAACTCGATCGCCATCCAGAAGAACTCCGACTCGATCGTCGAAGCGGTCTCCTCGCAGCAGATCGGTCAGCTGCCCGGCACTAGCATCGCCGATGCTCTGGGACGCCTGCCCGGCCTCGCGGTGCAGACCGTAAACGGTCGACCGCAGGAGCTGACCATCCACGGCATGAGTTCGGACTTCATTTCCACGCAGGTGGATGGCGCGATTCAGCCGAGCACCGCGAATAACCGTGACGTGCAACTCGATCAGTATCCGCCGAGCTGGTTCGACACCGTCATCGTGCACTTCAGTCCGAGCGCTGACATGATCGACCCGGGTATCGCCGGCACGGTCAATATGAAGACGATGCGGCCGCTGTCGCAACCGAAGCCGGTGGCGACGCTGAATGCGAATTACCAGTGGATGGAGCCGAACCAGGTCATGCCCGGTCCCGGCGTGAGCAACTCCGGTCACGATATCAATGGCGTGTTCGCCGACCAGTTTCTGCACCACACTCTGGGTGTGACCCTGGGTATAGACCTGGAGTCGAATCCCTCGCATATCCTGCACCAGGCGCCCTGGGGATACGCCACGGTCCCGCATAGCACTAACCTGATCATCGGCGGAGCGAAGAACTACAACATCTCGGACCTGCTGGTGCGCAACGGCTACCTCGCTACCCTCGAGTGGCAGCCCTCGAGCGCCTTCACCAGTACGCTCGATATGACTTACGAGAACACGAACGAGACTCAGCAAGCCAAGGGCGCGGAGTTCCCGCTCGCCTACGGCAGCAACGAGACGATCGTCCCGGGAGTTCTGAGTAACGGCTTCTACACCAGCGGCACCTTCCAGAACGTCTATCCCGTCATCCGCAACGACTACAACCACTACCAGGCGCGCGTCTACAACGTGCTGTGGCACAACCATCTGCGTCTGGCCGACAACTGGGTGGCGAGTCTCGGTGGCAGCTACAGCCGTGCCGAGCGGGATGACCAGTTCCTCGAGTCCTACTCCGGCTACGGCTACAACGGCCCGGCCAACGAGGCGACTCTCGCTGGCACGAACGTCAACTTCTACGAGGGTAACAACGGTGAGCTGTTCCTCAATCTTTCGCAGGGATTGAACGGTAGCAACATTGTGCTCACCGACCCGCAGGGTTGGGGCTCGGGCGCGAATCTGGTGCAGGCGGGATTCATCAATCAGCCGCACACTGAGGACTACATCGCCAACCTCAAGTTGGCCGCCACTCACTATTTTGATCGGGGTCCGATTTCGAGTGTCGAATTTGGTGTCGATCGCCGTCGTCGCAACAAGAGCTACGACATCTCCCAGGCGTTCCTGGTGCTGCCGGGTGCTGCCAACGGATGCCTGCTGATCAGCTGCGGTGCCACCACCACCGCACCGATCACAGCCGCGTCACTCGAGTCGAACACGACCGCCGCGCTCGGCTTCATGGGCGTGGGCCCGGAGGTGCTCTACAACCCGTTCTCGCTGCTCACGACCGGCAATCTGGTGCAATACCCGACCTCGCTTTCCTCGATTGCTGTGCCGCCGAACTGGATCGTGAACGAAAACGACACGACCGGGTTCCTGCAATTCAACCTCCATACCAATCTCGGCGATCAGGTGGGCTTGCGCGGCAATTTCGGCGTGCAGCTCGTGCACACCGGCCAGACCTCGGAGGGATCGCGGGTCGCCCCGGGGTCGACCGCCGGCGGCTCGGTGACGACCCTGCTGCTGCCGACGATGGGCGGCACGAGCTACACGCGCTACCTGCCGAGCCTGAATCTGGTGTTCTCGCTGCCTGACAACAATGACGTGCGAGCGAGCGTCGCGCGTACGATGTCCCGTCCGCGCATGGACGAGATGAGTGCGAGCTTCGGCATCAGCACGAATGTCACGGGGTTGACCAACAGTAATCCGAACCTCGCCTACTTCAGCGGAACCGGTGGCAATCCGGCGCTGAAGCCGACGATGGCGACAAATTACAACCTCAGCATGGAGCACTATTTCTCAAGCCGCGGCGGCTACAGCTGCACGGGCAATCAGGCGAAGAACTCCTCGCTGTGCGCCACGGGCGGACAAGGCTACGTGCAGCTCTCGGGGTACTACATCGATCTGTCGAACTACATCAACCCGAACGCGGCGACGCTGACGAACTTCTCGCAGTACGCTGCGGGCTACTTGACGTCCGCGCAGCAGGCGCAGCTCGGCACCACGTACGGCATTCTGACGATGCCGAACAATCAGGGTACGGGTCACATTTACGGCGCTCAGATCGCCACCAACCTGCCGCTCGGCGACTTGACGCGCTGGTTGGACGGACTCGGCGTGCTGGCGAGCGTGGACCGCTCTTGGAGTGCGGTGTACTACCCGGGAAACACCCAGCCGGTGACGGTGTCGGGACTGTCGAAATGGGATGACAACTTGACGTTGTACTACCAGTATGGTGGCTTCCAGGCGAACGTCTCCGACAGTATCCGCTCCAGCTACCTCGGTCGCGTGTTCGGGATCAGCGCGACTCGTGTCGAGCAGATCGTTGCGGGTCAGGCCACGGTGGCCGCGCAGGTCAGCTACGCCTTCAGCAGTGGCATGCTGAATGGTCTGACGCTGATTGCGACCGGATCGAATCTCACCTCGCAGGGTATGCAGACGTACCAGAACAACGATCCGCGCCAGGTATTGACGTGGGAGGAGTACCCGCGCACCTACAGCCTCGGGTTCTCGTACTCGTTCCAGTAAACACAGACGCATTGGAGCATCCCCCTCGGGCCCTGCCGACGAGAGTCGGCGGGGCCCATTCTTATCCGGCGGTGCTAACATGGCGGCCGGCGATGCGCGGGGAGCACGAATGAGCCAGTTGCCTATCAAGCGTGTGGTCGTGGTTGGCGGCGGTACCGCGGGGTGGCTTGCGGCAGCGGTGCTGGCGCGCGCCATGGGCGCAAGCCTCGAGATCCTGCTGGTTGAGTCCGAGACCATCGGCACGGTGGGCGTGGGTGAGGCGACCATCCCGCAGATCCGCAACGTCAACGCGTTCCTCGGCATCGATGAGGATCAGATGCTGCGCGCCACGGCCGGCACCATCAAGCTCGCCATCGAATTCAAGGATTGGTGGCGGGTCGGTCATTCGTATCTGCATGCGTTCGGCGAAGTGGGGTTGCCGCTCGGCCCGCTGCCCTTCCAGCATTACTGGCTGCGCAGTTGCGCGGAGCCGTCGGCGGTGGACCTGTGGACCTATTCGATCAACGCGGTGGCCGCTCGTGCGCACCGAATGGCGCGGCTCGAGCGCGTGGGCCGAAGTCCGATCGTCGGCCCGAAATATGCATTTCATTTCGATGCGGCCCGCTATGGGCACATGTTGCGCCAATATGCCGAGAAGCGTGGCGTGCGACGGATCGATGGGACCATCGTTGACGTCACGCTGCGTGGCACGGATGGATTCATCGACGCGGTGGTGCTCGAGGGTGGCGCGCGCGTTAGCGGCGACCTGTTCATCGATTGTTCGGGCTTCCGCGGGCTGCTGATCGAGCGCGCGCTCGGCAGTGACCTGGAGGACTGGCGTGCCTGGCTGCCGTGCGATCGCGCGCTCGCCGTGCAGAGCGAGGCGGTCGGACCGCTGCGTCCCTATACCCAAGCCAACGCGCGCGCAGCCGGTTGGCAATGGCGCATCCCGCTGCAGCACCGCACGGGCAACGGGCACGTGTACTGCAGCGAATACATGAACGATGACGAGGCGACGGCGGTGCTGCTGGCGAACCTCGAAGGACGCGCGCTCGGCGAGCCCCGTCTGATCCGTTTTACGAGCGGCGTGCGGCGCCGCACCTGGGTGCGCAATTGCGTGGCGGTCGGGCTGGCGGCCGGATTTATCGAGCCGCTGGAGTCGACGGCGATTCACTTGGCACAGTCGGGCATCAGTCGCCTGCTCGCCCTGTTTCCGGACCGCGGCTTCGATTCTGCCGTGCTCGAGGAATACAACCGCAAGGTGTACGAGGAATATGCTCAGGTACGCGATTTCCTCCTCCTGCACTACCGCGCTACCGAGCGCGATGACACCCCGTTCTGGCGCCATTGCGCCGGGCTCCAGGCGACCGACACACTCCGGCGCAAGCTCGCGCTGTTCGGCGCCACTGGGCAAGTATTCCGCGAGGGCGAAGAATTGTTCACCGAGCAATCCTGGCTGCAGGTCATGACGGGCCAGGGCGTGCGGCCGCGCCGCTATCATCCGGCGGCAGACAATCTGTCGCCCGAGCAATGCACGGAGTTCCTCACCAACATTCGGGTCCTCATTCGCGGCGCGGTCGAGCACATGAGTACCCACGAGGGGTTCATTGCCGAACATTGCGCCACCGCGAAGTGATCTCGAGAAGCGGTGGGTTCCGCGATGAATACGTATGCGAAGCGTTGCCAAATTCGCCGCGCCGGACGCATTCTGACCCGGCCGCGCACGCGATCCCGTCAAGGGGGTTCGGAGACGACGGCATGCTGGGTGCGGGTCTGCCGGTGCCGTGAGGGGGCGACGCTCGGTGCGACCTGCGTTCTGCGGCGCAAGGGGAGCTCACAGAGGGGATGAGACGAATATGACGCTGGGACTTCGCCCGCTGACCGCGGCGGTCGCGCTTTGCGCACTGTTGAGTTTCCCGATCACCCGCGCTGCCGACGCGGTGAGCCTGCTGCCCAAGGGCGCGACAGTGTCGATGTCCAGCGGAGCGCTTCAGCTGACACTCGTGCGCAGCAACGTGCTGCGGGTGCATTTTCTGCCCGGCGGGCACGCAACCGCGCCGGCGCTGGTGATGTCGCCGCGGGCGCCGCGCGCCGCGCGCGGCCCGGTGCGCGTGCAGCAGCGGGGTC